>NZ_JBARYM010000390.1:0-3903 GCF_049647865.1 Tunicatimonas sp.
AACCAACCCAGTCCTTAAGATCGTCTACCGCGACAATTAGTACGTTGGGCGGATTTGGGTTGGCTAATGTTTTGTCTTGACTAAAACTGCACGTTACTGAGGATATAACAATGACGAATATTATAGATGCTGAAGAAGTAGTTAGGCAAGGCATAGAGTTAAAAGCTATAGTAATTGTATCGGTTTTTTGAACTCGTAATTGTTCTGTTAAGGTAATATATGATCTCTACGAAACAGCTTCGCCGATAAATATCGATAAATTAATTATCTTTATGTCCTACATAAAGCATAAATTATGTCTTCTGCCAATAATCATGAATTCAAACCGATTGTTCAACCTTCCATGACCGAATTGGTAGAAGAACAAATCCGCAACTATCTTAAAGCCAAAAAACTGAAGCCCGGTGATGCTATTCCTAAAGAAATGGAAATAGCTGAACAACTAGGAGTGAGCCGGAGTGTGATCCGGGAAGCTATTAGCCGGTTTAAGATGCTAGGATTAATCGAGTCGCGCAAGCGGCGAGGGATGATACTCACGGAACCCGATTTGTTCAAAGGACTAGAACGGGTTCTTGATCCCAATCTACTGGGCCAAGATACACTAATTGACATTTTTGAGATGCGGCTAGTTCTAGAAATGGGATTAGCCGAACTGCTATTCGCGTACCGTACCGATCAGTATATTGCTGAACTTGAGAAAATTGCTAGTAAAAACGTCTCTTCAAACCAAGCGCAGTTTATACTACAGCAAGAGGTGAAGTTTCACGGCAAACTGTACGAGATCACCCACAACCAGTCGCTACAGCGGTTCCAGAAACTACTATTGCCAGTTTTTCAGCATATTATTGATGTAGAGCAACGCGGTGAGTTTCCGCAGATCGTTAGTCAGGTTGATCATGCTTCATTAGTTGACATCTACAGAAACGGCGATCCAAATCAGTTCCGTCAGGGAATGTACGAACATCTGAAACCCCACTATTACTGGATTGCCGAGTATAAGAAGAATCAGCGCAAATAGCTTCTATTTGGACTATTTATAAAAATTTATTAAAACTACTTGACATTAACGGGGGAAATTCAATTATTTGTAATATGTCTGACATTATTAATAACTGAATGAAAGATGTATTAATAGCAGCAGCGTACACGCCTTTCACTTCGGATCTAGAAGTTGACTACAGACAGGTAGCTCATCAACTTGATTATTTGCTTTCCACCGGAGTTAAGGGCGTGTTAATTGGTGGTACTACTGGCGAGGGTGTTTCGCTCACAATGCAGGAAAGAATGCAGTTAGTAGAAACTTGGAAGAAGATTGTTCCTAATGATTTTAAACTAGTTGTGCACGTAGGACACAACGCTTATAAGGAATCGAATGCATTGGCCCTTCACGCCCAGAAGATAGGTGCCGATAGTATTTTAGGCAGCACGCCTACCTACTTTAGACCTACTTCTTCTACCGAATTAGTCAGCTTTTTCCAGCACTCTTTAAAAGGAATCAATTTACCATTTTACTACTACCATATTCCTTCAGTGACGGGAGTTTCACTGAGTATGGTTGAGCTACTAAGTGATATGAAAGAGAAGGTAAAAACCTTCAGAGGAATCAAATTTACTCACGAGGATTTAGATGAGTTCGAGCAGTGCTTAAACAGTCATGGTGGGCAATACGATATGGTTTTCGGCAGGGATGAAATGCTACTGGAAGCCGTCCAACGCGGGGCGCGAACCGCCACCGGAAGCACCTATAACTATATGGCATCATTGTACACGGAGATGTTATCCACCTACCGAAGTGGTCAGGGGGAAATAGCTAATGAGCTTCAGGCGGAAGCCGTTCGCATCATCAAGATTCTTAATGATTTCGGCGGTGGCATTGTCGCGGGCAAAGCCATGATGCAGTTAGCAGGAGTAGACTGTGGGCCGGTTCGTCCGCCCTTAACTTCGCTAACCCCTTTTAAAACGGAGCAAATGACAGAGGCTCTAAGCCAAACCCGCTTTTTTGAATTCACGAATCAGCAACCCATAAAACCGAATATATCATGAATTATTTCTACGCACTAATCCTGCTTACGTGGGTGGGGTGTTTTACCCCAACGCAAGCGCAAGACCAATTTACTGTTGAAGGTAAGGTGATAGATACTGCCACCGACGAACCTTTGCCGGGGGTGAATATCTTAGCCAAAGGAACCACCACCGGCACGGTCACCGACATCGACGGCAACTACCGCCTCACTGCCCCCGATGATACTGAAACCCTGGTATTTTCCTCTGTAGGTTATATCAGTGAGGAAGTGGCTATAAGTAACCAAACAGTTATTAATCTGGAGATGACCCCAGATACTCAATCGTTGAGTGAGGTAGTAGTGGTGGGCTATGGTACCCAAGAAAGGGCTGATGTAACGGGGGCTATTGGGTCCGTTCAATCGGAGGAGATCACCAATATTCCCATCACCACCCTGGAGCAAGGCTTACAGGGGCAAGTAGCGGGAGTGCAGGTTACTCAGGCCGACGCAACCCCCGGCGGTGGTGTGACCATCCGGGTACGGGGGGGGAGTTCGCTATCAGCCGGAAACGAGCCGCTGTATGTAGTAGACGGATATCCTATCTTGGGCGATAACATCAACTTTCTTAACCCCAATGATATTAAGTCAATTGACATTCTCAAAGATGCTTCGGCTACAGCGATCTACGGTTCGCGGGGTTCAAACGGGGTAGTTATTATCACCACCAAGCGGGGAAGTTCCGGGGCGCCTAAAGTAACCTTTAATAGCTACTATGGAGTACAGCAGGTGCGCAAAAGGATTAATCTGCTCGATGCGCAATCCTTCGCACGCCTCACACGGGAGGCCGAGATTAACGGTAATTTTGAGCCAACCTTCTCCGAAGAGGAAATTGCTACGCTAGGTACTGGCACTGACTGGCAAGATGAAGTTTTTCGCGTGGCTCCTATCCAAGACCACCTGCTGAACGTAAGCGGAGGCACCGACAAAGCCCGCTACCTGGTTAGCGGCGGATGGTTTAGCCAAGACGGTGTGGTAAAGGGTTCAGAGTTTGAGCGGGGTACCTTCCGGGCTAACACTGACTTCACATTGGATAAAGTAAATATTGGAAGCTCAATTACCTATCGCCGATCACTCCAGCGAGGGTTTGGCGACACGGATGCCCTAGGGGGAGGTTTTCAACGAAACATTATTATTTCTACCCTGTTTCTGTCACCCACCTTCCCGGTTACTGAAAACGGAGTGCTGACCTTCGACGATCCGGTCGGGACGCCGAGTGCTAATCCCTTCCAGTTTATTGACCGCTCTGACTCCGAAACCCTACGGAATCAGTTCTTAGGGAATGCTTATCTGGAGTACAAACCGGCCGACTGGATTCAACTGCGTACCACCTTTGGGGTAAATACCAACATAGGCAAGTCCAACCTATTTTTGCCTCCCGACACTCCTTCGGGAATACAAACCAACGGCCTGGGACGCGTAGGCTCTTCAGTTGGCTTTAATTGGTTGAGTGAAAATACGGTAACCATCACTCCTAACCTACCGCAGGGGCACGATTTGACTTTACTAGCTGGTTATTCAGCGCAGAAAAACCGTTTTGAAACAGTATCAGCTGCCTCGCAGGGCTTTGTGAATGGGGCTACTGGGTTTAATAACCTAAGTGCTGGAGAGAGTCCGCTTCCCCCCGCTACCTTTGCCTCAGAATGGGCGTTTCTTTCGTACTATGGCCGTCTGAATTACAAACTTAAGGATCGCTACCTTGTTACCGCCACAGTACGTCGAGATGGCTCTTCACGCTTCGGTGAGGATAACAAGTGGGGGGTCTTTCCTTCTATCGCTCTGGGCTGGCGAGTATCGGAAGAGCCTTTTATGAGCAATATTACGGCAGTAGATAACCTTAAAC
>NZ_JBARYM010000391.1:0-11554 GCF_049647865.1 Tunicatimonas sp.
AGCCTACTATCTGTCTGGGCAGTTGCAGGAAGATCTATTCTACTTGAAAGGAAAACTTAACGATACAGCTACTTACTACCACGAAAACGGCCAGGTACAGCGAATGGAGGTCTTCAAAAACGGCCGAAGAACCCAAACTACCAAAACCTACTATCCCTCCGGTCAGCTCAAGAGCGAAACCGAGTATTACGCTGGAGTACCGCAAGGTGATTATCGTGCGTATCACGAAAATGGTGAGCTTAAAGAGGAGGGCAAGTACGACGGCGGCGAGCCTTCCGGCACCTGGAAATCTTACAACGAGCAAGGAGAGTTACTGGAAAAAGAAAAGCAGCCGCGCTAGTGGTTAATACATCCGTCAGGTTGGTTTGCGGGCGGCTTCTTTTTTCCCAATTTCTTTTTTAATGATTGCAACTGCCCTACTATGATTTCTGTCGTAGATAAGATAATCTCATCCAATTTATTATTGCCCACTAAGAGTCTTGATCTATAGAAAAGCCACTTTCTTTTAGCATTCTAATAAACGATGATTTCCGTGAGTATTTTGAAGTAATCTCATTTAAAAACGCCTCAAAATGTTCCTGGGTACTAAAGTAATCATTCATATCCCTTAATTCCATAATTTTAGATATAGCAATCTTGTAAAATTTCCTATTCCCTTGATCAATATTTTCCGTTACTACCATCTTTATCTGATCTTGATTTTGGCGAATTTCAGTCATTCTTTCTAGTTCTTGACGGGTCTTTTCCTTATGCTCATTTTCCTTTCTAAACTGCTCTATTTTTGAGACTTTTTCTCCCACCTCGACCAATTTTGTCCGGTCAAATTGACTTTTTCTTTCACTAACATTACCACCCTTTATCTCTTTGACCAATTTAACTTTAAGATTTGGCTCATCGCTCAATATCATTCGAATATACTCTACCATCCTATCTTCAGGCATATTCAGAATTTTCTGTTCATAATTTATTTTTTCTTCATCCTCTCTTTTACTATAAGAGCTCATTGCATTGAGCCAATCTTGATTTACTTCGAAGAATTCTCTAGCCGCGTGACCGCTCGGATTTGATTTTGACAAATTTGATGGTATCAAACTTGACTCGAAGCTGTAATCTAAATCAAATTCTTCGCTCGTGTACAAATCTTCTAGAAACCTGAGCCATATTATAAACAGGGAACTGTAATCTCCTTTCATTATTTCCGTGCGGATATTTAGGAGATCATATCCGTAGCTACCTTCTTCTATCCATCCTGTACCTTCTTCCTCGGTGTAGCTCACGTCAAGAAGAACGAATCCGGATTTTTTAAAGACTCGTATATCTTGTTTGTAACTGGAAAGAACACTGATTCTGTATTTTCTTAAAAATTCATAATCAACTAGCTCCGGTGGGAACTTCATCATTAGTCTTTTACTCCCCCAATTCGCCAGATATACCATAAAGTCAAAATAATCGATTAGAACTTCTTCTTCGTCATAACGAAAGTCACTATAACTATAAGTAAATACTGCTTTTTGGGGTGATAGCTGAACTCGGCTTGACATGCTGCGTATTGATTTTAAACTCTCTGAATTTAGAGGCTTATCTATCGCGTAGAATTCATAAGACTGAAACTCACTCATTTTTTTTATTCTTAAACGACTATCTCTTCAAACCCTATTACGTAACAACTGTATAAACGCAGCAGTACGTTTATTTTTCATATATCTTGGGGGACTAAAATCAGTTCGTACGGATAAATTTTGAAAATAGATTGTACCCCTAAATATAAACGTAGTTCATATAGCAAAAGTCAATTTGACTCTCCCGTACTCACTATCTCGCCAACCTACCCCGAATACCCAAGGTGAAAGCCCGAGGCATACCAGGACGTAATCCAGCGGGGCGGGCGGCTACCGCGTACATTTCGTCGGTTAGGTTGGTCACGTTGCCGAAGAACGTAATGTAGCGATTGAGACGATAGTTGGTGCTAATATCGGTGACTAAGTAACCTGCCAAAGAATTATCATTGGTGAGTGTTTCTTGTCCGGCTACCGTTCGCATACCACTTTGGTAGCGCGTGCTAAGGTTTACATCAAACCTTTGGCTTTGTAAGCTGAGTTGTATGGCTAGTTGATGATTCGCTAAGTAGGGCAGTTCATCGCCAATGGTCACCGTGCCCCAGGGTTCAAACTCACTCTCGAAGTTGTTTTGGAAAGTAGCGTTGGTGTAGGTATACGCTAAGCTGAACGGCAGCGCAATACGCGCGTCCGGATTGTTGATGAGTTGGTACTGAACTTCTAGTTCTAGCCCCTGAGCATTCACCTCGCCCCCGTTGAACTGCTGGGTGGTTCCGGCCCCACCGGCAGCGGCCAAATCGCTGCCCAGTAGGTTGGCGTAGTCGTTGAAGAAGTAAACCGCCCGGGTGCTTAGTGGCCCACTATGGTAGCGCAATCCTAGCTCGTAGTTGACGCTTTTCTCGGGCAAGGTGCCTTCTCTTGAACCGGGTGGCGAAAAGCCCCGATGAATACCAAGAAAGCTACTCAACGCGGAAGTAAATTCGTAATCCAGACCAATACCAGGTAGCCAAACCTGCACCGTGTTCGTTCGATCTGAAAAGTCGCTCGTCGCTGGGTCATCGTCGTTTATCTGATCACGATTAGTGTCATTCTTACCAAAATCTTCCCGCAGAATGTTAATAGATTCGTGACGTAGGCCCGGGGTGACCGTTAGTTTTCCCAGCGTAAGCTTGTGCTGCCAGTACAGTGCTAATGCTTGCGCAGTCTCAATGCGGTTGCTCTCGGTACCAGGCGTTCCGGTTTGGGTTAGTTCCATCACTCCGTTATCCATTCGGTAATTATCTACCCACTGAAAGCGGTCAATCTGATCTTCGTGGTAGCGAATGCCGAACTCGGCCTCGTGGGCCACGGTACCCGTTACGAAATCGTAACCAATCGTTGACTGAACTCCTTGGGCGTAGTAGCTACGATTGTTATTTTTCAATTGCAGAGCATCGTCATTCAAACTACTAGCTCCGGTAATAATGGCGTAGGCTTCGGGATGCGCCGTAGGATTATTCAGCAAGCTGGCAATACTAACTTCATCAGCCTCTTCGGAAGGCTTTACTTTATCCAATTTGTACCAATTGCGACTAAAGTCTGTGCGGTAAAAAGTGGTAGTTACATCCAGATGCGGGGTGAGTGAAATAGCGTGGCGCAACTGAAGTTGACGCTGTTCAGTATTCATCACATCGCGCTGAGATCCAGCGTAGCGACGCAGTGGATCAGCCGCGAAATCTTCTTGCGTGAGGCCCAAGTAAGTTTCATTAGAGGTTTCGGTGGTGTACCCTAGCTTAAGCGATAGCGATTGATAGAACCGGGCGTCAGCATCGGTATTGACCCGAAATTTCACTAGATAGTCTTCCTTGTTAAACCCGGTATCTCCACCATTATCCAAACCTTTGAAGCCATCGGAAGCTAATTGGAAGGTTTCTACCAGAAAGCCTACGTTTCCGTAAGAATCCCCCACATTGGCGTGCAGGGTGCGCTGACCAAAGCTACCACCCACCATTTGAATATTGCCCAAAAAATCCTGCGGAATTTGGGTAGAAATAAAGTTGATCGCCCCTCCGGTGGTGTACGGGCCATATTTGATCTGGCTGGCTCCCTTCATAATCTCAATCGCCTGCATCCGGCCTACGGTAGGAAAATAGTAAGCTGCCGGAGCAGCATAGGGAGCGGGGGCCATCAGTACTCCATCTTCCATTACCGTAATCTTAGAACTGCGTTCTACTCCGGTGCCCCTAAAACCAATATTAGGTCGTAAGCCAAAACCATCTTCCTCCTGCAAATTCACGCCCGGAATGGTCCGCAGAATCCGGTTGATATCAGTGTAGTTGAATTGCTCTAGCTCCTGAGGAGAAATATAGTGTACTGAACCAGGAATTTCGCCAATTCCTTTTTTCCCACCCGTCATAGAGATGTGCTGAATTACTACTTCGGGTAAATCCATAATCTGCTCCGATAGCGAAACTTGGATGGGATTAGGCGGACTGCTGTTCACCTCAATGGTCTGCTCCGTGGTTAGAAATCCTACTGCTGAAGCCACCAGCGTATATTCGCCCGTGGGTACCGAAGGGATGATAAATTGGCCCCGACTATTTGTGGAAGCTCCCAAATTGGAATTTTTAATATAGATATTGATGCCGGAAAGGGGTTGATTTTGATTGGCTAAGGTAACTTTACCCGTCACCTCGTATTGTCCGAAGCAAAGTAAAGGGAGAAAAATGAATAGTAAAGTAACGTGGTACAGGTGCTGAATCATAGAAGCTAATTAGAATTGGGATTCAAATTTAGACTAAATCTAAATAGTGCCCAAACCTGTCGGTTAATTTTGTGTTAAGTAGTTGTAAAACTTTTAACCACTGATTTAACTATTTACTATCCATGATCTATATTGATATAAACCAGGAACGAGTTCCAGCTTTAGGGTTGGGTACTTATAGTCTTACTGGACAAGCCTGCCGTACTTCCGTAGCCGATGCTATCTTACTGGGTTACCGCCATATTGACACCGCCAAGATGTACGACAACGAGCAAGATGTAGGCTACGGCATCAGCGATGCATCTGTTGACCGAGACGATTTATTCGTCACTACCAAGATTTGGCATACCGACCTTACCCGGTCAGGAATTACCGCTGGGCTGGAGGACAGTTTGCAGAAGTTACAAATGGATTATGTGAACCTAACGCTCATTCATTGGCCTTCGGATGATATGAATTTGGAGGAGTGCTTAGAAACACTGATGGAATTGCAGCAGCAAGGAAAAACGCGTTTAATTGGAGTAAGTAATTTTCCGGCTTCATTACTGCAAGAAGCGAAATCAATAGCTCCTATCGTTTGCAACCAGGTCGAGTACCATCCTTACCTGGGGCAGAGTGCGATACTCAATGTAGTACGGGAACATAATCTCATGTTAACGGCCTATTCTCCCATTGCTAAGGGTGAAGTACTACAGGACCAAAACTTAGTTAACTTAGGGAAAAAGTACGGAAAGTCACCTACGCAGATCACGCTGAGGTGGTTGGTACAGCAAGATAACGTAGCGGCCATTCCTAAAGCTAGTAGTCACGAACACCGAGCCGAGAACCTAGATATCTTCAACTTTTCGCTAACCGATGAGGAGATGGATCATATCCACTCGCTGAGCAAAAATCACCGACTTATCAATCCGCATTTTGCACCCGTTTGGGATGATTAAACTATCAATGAAGTTGACTCGATTAAAATCGTGTGATTTTAGCTTTGTAGAGTAGTAGCTGAATTGCTGCGGGCCAATCAGGTAGATGGTCAGCATCGTAGGTGTAAGTACGAATCTCGCGGGCAATTGTGGCACTATCTTTCATGGCTTGAAGGTGGGCATCGCTCTGAGCGAACTGTTTGAGTTCCGCTTCACTGTTCCACAGGGTCATGGTGTAGTGAGTTGTCCAGAAGCCTCGTTTCTTATACTCTCGGCAATTGGTCGCTTTTAGTTGCCGGGCAATTTTCAACGCCTGAGCCGATAGTGCGAAGAATTTAAAAGGCCCTTTTAGCTTTATGGATGTAACGGTAACTTTCATAGAATAATAAATACCCGCAGCAAATTCTAAGCTGCGGGTATTTTAATTATAGTTAGCGTACAAATGCGGTGGCTAAACCGCCGTCGACGTTTAATACATTTCCGGTGCTTTTATTCATTAAGCCTCCTACTAAGGCAAACACTCCGTTGGCAATATCGTCCGGTACGATGGTTTCGTTGAGCAGCGTGCGCTTGGCGTAGTGGTTGGGTAGTTCCTCAACTGAAACTCCGTAGGCTTCGGCTCGTCCTTTGGCCCAGCCTCCGGCCCAGATGTTGCTACCCTGAATCACCGCGTCGGGGTTAACCACATTTACCCGGATTTTATCTTTACCCAGCTCCGCTGCCAGCAAGCGCGACAGGTGCAATTGAGCAGCTTTCGCCGTTCCGTAGGCCGCGTTGTTCGGCCCGGAAACCAGCGCGTTTTTACTGACAATATTTACCACGTCTCCCCCTAAACCTTGCTTGCGCATAATATTTACGGCCGCTTGGGTCATCAAGAACTGCCCCTTTACCATCACATCGTGCTGCAAATCCCAGTCCCCTTCCGAAGTATCTTCCAGGGTTTTAGAGATAGATAATCCTGCATTATTCACCAGAATATCGACACCTCCGAAAGCCAGTGCCGCAGCTTGGATAGACTGCTGAATATCTTCGGGCTTAGTGACGTTTAACTGCGCTCCGATAGCCGAATCTTTACCGTATTTCTCTGTAAATTCTTTACGAGCTTCCTCCAATCGATCCTGATCCATATCGGACAGAATAACGCAGGCACCCTGCTGCACAAACTTTTCGGCAATGGCTTTCCCGATACCGCCGCCGCTACCCGTAATCAGGGCTACTTTGCGCGATAGTGGCTTCTCGGGGGGCTGCCGTTTCAGTTTGGCTTCCTCTAGCAACCAGTACTCAATATTAAATGCCTCCTGAAGTGGCAACGAAGTGTATTTCGAAATAGCTTCTGAACCCCGCATTACGTTGATGGCGTTTACGTAGAATTCACTGGCTACCCGAGCAGTTTGCTTGTTTTTGGCAAACGTAAACATACCCACTCCCGGCCAAAGAATTACTACCGGATTAGGGTCGCGTATATCGGGGCTATCATCGTGCTTATGGTTCTCGTAGTATTCGGCGTACTCTTTACGGTACTCCTGAAAGGCCCCATGCATCTGTTCCCGGATAGCCTTAGCATCAGATAAATCGGCGCCAGCCGGAAGAAAATCCAGTACGAGCGGGCGAATCTTGGTTCGCAAAAAGTGGTCGGGGCAAGAGGTTCCCATTGGGGCCAACTTCGATAAGTCTTCGCTATTGATAAATTCCAGCACGCGATCGTTATCGGTAAAATGTCCAATCATGGGTTGATGACTGGAGCACAGGCCTCGCAAGGTAGGAGCTAACTCAGCGGCTTGCTTCTTCCGGTTTACTTCCGGCAGGGAGTCCACTTTCATTCCGCCGAACACCGGACGATCTTTACCGGCGTGTTCTTCAATGTAGTGTGATGCCTTTTCGATAATTTCCAGACTATTCATGTAACAGTCGTAGGCGTTATCCGCCCAAGTGAACAGACCATGACTACCTAACGTAATTCCTCTTATACCAGGATTATCCTGAATGCACTTCTCCAGTTGCAATCCCAAATCAAAGCCTGGTCGCTGCCAATCCACCCAGCCGATTTGTCCTTCAAACAGCTCTTCGTTGATGCGCTTCCCGTCTTTAGCGGCGGCAATAGCAATTAGCGCATCGGGGTGCAGGTGATCGATATGCTTGTAAGGCAAAAAAGCGTGTAGCGGAGTGTCAATACTGGGCGCGCGTGAATCCAGATCGTATAAACAGTGGTAGAACAACCCGACCATCTCATCTTCGTGCTCCAAGCCTCGGTAACGATTCTTCAATGCGTGTAAGCGTTCATTGAACAATCCAGCCAGTCCACTACGCGTCAATGATCCAATATCACCTCCCGAACCCTTAATCCACATTACTTCCGTATCTTCGCCGGTTAGTGGATCTTTTTCAATAGTTTTGCAACTGGTATTGCCGCCCCCGTAGTTGGTGATTCGGAGGTCAGCTCCTAATATATTAGAGCGGTAGAGTAGTAGAGCTACTTCATCGCCTTCTAGCGACTTAGCTTTTTCATCATCCCACAGATAGTCAACGTATTTAAAGTTAGTGTTTGCGCTTTCCATAGAAGGTATTTTTGGTAAAAGAAAAAATGTTGATATATAGGAGTAAAAATACAACATATAAGGTGAAAATGCCGTCCTGTACTATCTTGTACTCACTTTCTATTCCTTAAAAGAATGAATCATCTACTACATTTTTTACTACCGCTACTCGGAATATTAAGTAGTAGTATATCCAAAGCTCAACTTGATAGTCCGTCTCAGGTTGCAAGCGGCCAGCAAGCCCACCACCGAGGCGTGTACGAAATTGCCTTAGATGCTACTCCTACCGAACAAAATCCCTATTACGACACAAATCTGGAAATTACCTTCATCCGGCCCGGTGGCTCAAAAGTAGCGGTTGATGGTTTTTACGACGGGGGCACCCGTTACCGCGCCCGGGCGTACTGCGATACGGAAGGGACATGGCAGTGGCAATCTGCCTCCAATAACCCGGGACTGGATAATCAGCAAGGAACGTTTGAAGTGCAACCTTCGAATTTCCGGGGAAAGCTGCGGATACATCCGGATGATCCGTACCAGTTTGCCTACGATAACGGTGAGTGGTTTTTACATATTGGCGACACAGGCTATCGCTACGTAGTGCCGACCGAACCGCACTGGCAAGCATACATCGATCAGGCCGCAGAGATGGGAGCTACTAAAATCCGAACCTGGTTTGCCATGTCGCGGGGCAAGGTAGACGAACTACTGATGCCCAACAATCGCGACCTATCGCTGTTTGTCTGGAAGGAAATTGAACACCGCTTGCTGTACGCCCTGAAGAATCATCCGCAAATTATTTTTCAACTGATGCCCCACGCCGAAGACACCGAGATGATCCGTCGCTACGGAGATGGTGACGAAGTTTCTCAAATGATCGCCCGTTACGCTCAGGCCCGCTGGTCGGCTTTTCCCAATATTCAGTGGGCCATGACGAACGACCGCAAAATTAAAGCGGATACGGTGGCGACTATCTCCGGACGAGAAGTTTACTATCAAACGATCAACCGGATGGGACAAGACTACCACGAGCGAGAACCTTGGGGCACGCTGATTACCAATCACCAATCTCGCTTCGATGGCTACGCTTTTGCGGAAGAATCCTGGTCGGATATAGTTACTTTAGAAAGTCTGGATGAAGTAGACGGTGAACTGATCTTAGAATACCGAGCTAGAACGCAACAACCCGCCGTGCTGGACGAAGACCGCTACGAGCTATACCGGGCACCGGCTCATCCGCGTTATTTTTTCCGACGGCTGATGTGGGCTTCACTATTCTCGGGAGGACACGCAACTTACGGGGGTTTAAAAACCTACGATCCCTACCTAGGCTCAGAGTTTGAGGGCCCCGATAAAAATGTACTGCCGCGGTACCAACCGCACGAAGGTAGAGACAAAGGCGTTACGGGCTACTTCGATGCTAACCGCTCGGGCATTCTGTTTCAGGGAGGGCACGATTTCCGGCACATCCATCAATTTTTTCAGGAGTCGGGGCTAAACTTAGTTGGAATGCAACCCAATGATAACTTGGTCGGCGGAAATGCCTTTCAGAATAAATGCATTCATAATGAATCCGAATATCTGATTTATCTGGCCAACCCCAGTGGCGATACTCCCCAAAATGACTACCCCAAAAACGAAGCCGCCACGGTAACGTTATCACTACCAAAAAATGATTTCTCGGTACGCTGGTTTGATCCCGACACCGGAAGCTGGTCGTACGGCTCCAACGTATCGGGTCAGCAGACCACCACTTTTACCGCCCCGGCAGAAGGCGACTGGGTTCTGTGGCTATCTCGCGAGCAGGAAAGTGAGTAGATAATAATCTACTTCATTTTAGACAGCTTCAAAAACCGTAACCTCTATCCCCTGCTTTCCCGTTAGCTACGTATATATTTCTGCATTACGATATCAATAATTTATGAAATCACTAGATACCTTAATTAAACAGCGGTACAGTCCTAATCATTTTTCCGAAAAACCGGTAAGCTCAGAACAGTTGAACCATCTGTTTGAAGCGGCCCGACACGCTCCTTCCAGCTACAACGAGCAGCCGTGGCGGTTCATCTACGCTACCCAAGACCAACCCGAAGCGTATCAACAGTTATTTTCCTGCATCAACGAGAACAATCAAGAGTGGGCCAAACGGGCACCGGTACTAATACTGAGCTTAGCGAAGAAGCACTTTAGTAAAAACGAAAAGCCCAATCGCCACGCCTGGCACGATACCGGAACCGCCATTGGGTTTTTATTGCTTAGAGCTACCGAACTTGATTTGTACGCCCATCAGATGGCTGGATTCTTCCCCGATAAAGCCCGCGAAGTTTTTGGTATTCCGGATGAGTTTGATCCCGTGGCGATGATGGCTATCGGATATTTAGGCAACGAAGAACGACCCAACAAACCCCGAAAAGCAGTAGGCGAGTTTGCTTTTGCTGGTACTTGGCCGAAATGATAAGGTGTTATGGTGTTATGGTGTTTACGTAAGTTAGTTAATTTTGAATACCCCGCGGTGGTCGCCTAAACCCTAATTCATAACATCCTGAGTACTATAACACTCCGCACTCAAACACTATAACACCATCATGACTGACGAATCCTTACGCTACCCAATCGGACAATTTTCACCACCGGAGGAAGTTACCAAATCAGACCGAGAAAAATACTTAAATGAAATTGAGCGACTTCCGGCTACTATGCGAAAAGTAGTTGCCGGACTAACTGATGAGCAACTAGATACCCCGTACCGAGAAGGTGGCTGGACGCTACGACAAGTGGTACACCACGTGCCCGACAGCCACGCCAACAGTTACATCCGCTACCGCTGGGCCCTTACCGAAGACCAACCTGCAATAAAGGCCTACTTTGAAGACCGCTGGGGCGAACTTCCCGATGCATCTTCTGCCCCCGTTGGACCTTCGCTTCAGTTGTTAGAAGCTTTGCACCAACGCTGGTTGCTGTTACTTCGAGCCATGAACGATGAGGATTACGCCCACAGTTTAATCCACCCTGATATGCGCAACCCGATTCGGCTAGATACCATGCTGGCACTCTACGCCTGGCACGGTCAGCATCACGTAGCCCACATTCAATCATTGAAAAATCGCATGAACTGGTAGATAGTGCCTGTTTACCCTAGCTCAATTTGTGGTGAAGGATACGTTTTACTGCGATAATCTTTGTAAACTTGTTTTATGAAATGGATTTGTCTTCTTCTGTTTGTAGTGAGTATATCAATAAGTCGAGCGCAGTCACCTTCTTCTAACCCACTTCGGGTGGGCGTAGTAGGATTAACTCATTCTCACGTTCATCAGATTTTAGGAAGAGAAGATCGGGTCTCGCCAAACCGGGTCTCGCCAGACCGAGGCGATATCGAAATTGTGGGAATTGTAGAACCCAATCGGGAACTGGCCCAACGGTACGCTGAGCGGCACGGCTACGCTATGGATTTAGTGTACGATGACCTGGAAACAATGCTGGACGAAACCCAGCCCGAAGCGGTCACGGCCTTCAATACTATTTACGATCATTTGAGTGTGGTGGAAACCTGCGCTCCCCGGGGTATTCACGTGATGGTAGAAAAACCACTGGCGGTAAGTATGGATCATGCTCAGCAAATGGCCAAACTCGCTCGGCAACACAATATCCATCTGCTCACCAATTACGAAACGACTTGGTACGGTAGCAACCATGAAGCCTACCGGCTGGTCCACCAAGAGAATGCGATCGGTGATTTGCGTAAGGTTGTGGTGCACGATGGCCACCCGGGGCCTAAGGAAATTGGGGTGAACCAAGAGTTTCTGG
>NZ_JBARYM010000392.1:0-4739 GCF_049647865.1 Tunicatimonas sp.
GTAATGAACCCTACGATTCGGCCTTTTGGCAGTATTTTAATGATATTCAGGATGTTACCTTTGAGAACAAGTTGACCGATGAAAAGTTAGATTACGCAGCCACCTCTACCTCCACAGCGCAGACTGAGCAAACGAAAGAGTACGAACAAGAACTAAGCATTGGTGATCATAGCACTTACGAATTTACCCGAGCCGACAAGCTCTACGGTACATTGACCCCGGAGTTGGCCTGCTACGATGTCAATTACTATGATCTCACGTTAGACATTGATCCTGACGAAGAATGGATTCAGGGCACTTCGGCTATTCAATTTACGGTAGTTGAAGCAACTAATAGAATTAGAATTGATCTGTTTGAGTATTTAAAAATCCATTCAGTACGATTTGAGGGTGAAAATTTAGCGTTTGAGCGGGATTTAGATGCGGTGTACGTATCGTTCCCTGACACGCTGAAAATTGGGGATACTGCTAAAATTCTGGTGAACTACGAAGGGCATCCACTTGACGCTGATTTTGATATTTGGGCCAGTGGGTTTCTGTGGCAAGAAGACAATGAAGGCCATCCCTTTGCCCAATCGCTCTGTCAGGGATACGGAGCTAAAGGCTGGTGGCCGGTAAAAAACCATTTATCCGATGAGTCGGACGGTGCCTCCGTGCATATCACCGTTCCCGAAAGCCTTTACGCCGTATCCAATGGGAAACTAATTAAGACCGAGACATCTGTCGGAAAGAGTACCTATTATTGGAAAGTTCAGCATCCGATTAACAATTATAATGTAGCGGTTCACATCGGAAATTACGAAAACGCGCGTAGCGAATATATCAGTCAGAGTGGGAACAAATTGACATTAGACTACTATTTTCTTCCGCAAGGTCGAGAGTTAGCCGAAAAGAAGCTGCAAATGGTGCCTAAAATGTTGGAAGTTTACGAAAAGTATTTTGGCCCGTATCCTTTTAGTGAAGATGGTTTTAAGATAGTTCAGTCGCCCTACCCAATGGAACACCAGAGCTGTGTAGCGGTTGGACAATACTTTGATGAGCAACTAATCTTGCACGAAACTGCCCACGAATGGTGGGGGAACAGTGTTAGCGTAACCGATAACGCCGACATCTGGATTCACGAAGCTTTCGCTACCTACGCTGAATCGCTTTACATAGAAGAAACACTAGGCTATAAAATAGGTCAGGAATACTTAAACGCGAGAAAAAGCGAAATACTCAACGATCACCCTATTGTTGGAATTGAGGGCGTAAATCACTTCCACTACCGAATTGAAGATAAATATTTTAAAGGCGCATTGATGCTGAATACGCTAAGGCGCATAGTGGGTAATGACACGCGCTGGTTTTCATTATTAAAAAGTTTTCAAACTGATTTTCGACACTCTTCTATTAATACTGATACACTTTTGGCTTACTTTAATAGCAGCCTAGGTAAAGACTATACGCCGTTTTTTAATCAGTACTTACGTACTACGAAGATTCCTACCTTAGAAATCAGAAAAAGTGTAGATGGCTCTAACTATCGGTGGGGTGATATGATAGCTGATTTCAATATGCCGATAAATTTTAAGGAAATAGAAATAAGCCCAAGTGGTCAGTGGCAACAAGCAAATTTTGTTTTTACTGATGAAGACGTAGATCAGCTACAGAATAAATATCTGATAAAGGTTGAGATAAAGTAGCTATACCCAGCATACGAACGGTAGCAATATGAATAATTCTGAACACCTTGCGGCACTAAAGCCCAACATCTTCCCGAAGGTGCTGAATATGGTTACGAAGCGCATCTTCCCAGCGGGGGGCGGCATCCCAGGTGTTGCCGAGGTAAACATCGCCGGTGTAAATGTGCTTAATGTAGTACTTGTAAACCGGTTCGCCACTGCTGCCAGCTTCGCTAGTGGGGTCTTCATATCCTAGCATGGTTCGTAGATTTTCTTCGGAAGATTGTAGTCGCATCAGCACAAATGGATAACCATTTTGCCGAATCTCGTCTTCTTCCAGTGCAAAATCAACCAATCCGTACTCAAAGGGGTAGTCGCGCATAATTTGAGCAATAGCGCTGCTACTATCTGCTAACATCTGAGCTGTATCACTACTAGCCATTGGCGAAATAGAGGAATATTCTTCGTGACGATAAATAGCTAATTTATCCAGTTTCAAGTCCTGGGCGAAGCCTTCGGCTCGACGACCTTTTATTACATTGCCCGCCCCAGTGAAGAACTCGGGCCAATCGCTGATAAGGAAGTTTTGGGTTTCGTATTGATTAAGCAACATATACTTTTGAAACTGATCCATCATGGCCGACCAGTCGTTTCCAGTCATCATGTAAGCTGATTGATCGGGCGATACGAATGAAGCCTTCTCATTGAAGGTTGTCATCAGCAATCCGCACCGTTGATTATCTCGCTGAGGATCGTAACTCAGAAGAATTACATTTTTAATATTCCGACCAACTAACTGCCCGGTAAGTAATTGAGAAACATCGTGGCCCGCCCGGGCATCTTGCAAGTGGTAATAGGCTACCGCATCAATACCGGATTCCTGAAATGCTTGGTGAGCAGTTTCAGCAAAGGTCTGCCAGGTTTCATCCGGACTAATTACCATCGGCGCATCTACCAGCACCATCGTTTTGGTGTACATCACCGTTTCCGGTAGCTCATTGGCGGGGCTTAAATCGCGGAATGGATTGGGAAAAACGGAAGTATCTTGACCGTAAGCAACGTTTAGCGCAAAGATAAAAGTGACTGAGAATATGATTTGCTTCATGAAGATGATAAACCATTGGGCTAAAATTGCAACGTAAAATAGCAATGGTTCATTATCTTATGCGATATTTTTCTTCATAAATTTATCAACGATCTAGTAAATCTGTGCTATTAGCGACCACCAGGCCGTTGACCACTGCGTCGCCGTTCGCCTAGCTTTCGTAGTATCGTTCGCTGAAAGTCCGCTTCCGCCCGGATAAGCTGTAACATTTGGGTAGAAGAAAGCACTTTGGATAGTTCCGTAGCCATTTCTTTCTCTAAATCCAACTGGCGTTCTTTGAGCGAGAAGTATTCGTCAATGTGTTCTTGAGCCATTTCGTCATTTAATTCATCTGTTCTTCCCAAACGACGTAGTTTGAACTCTTCTCTCTTTAGCTCCCGACGTTGCTCATCCCACTGATTATAAACCGGCCAAAACTGCTGAGCGGTTTCGGGGGTTAATGACAAACGTTCGGTTAGAAACGCAATGCGAGCGGTTTCAATTTTCTCAATGGGTCGTTGAGCCAAAGCACTAGTAACTTCACCTAAACAAAGTGACAGCACAATGCAAATTGTTCTAGTGATTCTACCTAAAGAAATTTTAGGGCACGGAGACCGGAGCGAATCCCTACTGGCACCGAAAATCGAAGCGGTTCCACATTGGCACCGAAGACCGATTTCCGATTTCTGATTTCCGGTCTTCAATACATTCCTTAATAGTATATCAGAATAATGGTTAATGCTTAGCTGTTTCATAGTTTCGTTTATAAATACTCTTCTAGTAAATAATCAGTATCAAGGTAATAGTCTTCCGGCAAATCATACGATTCCAGTTCAGCATCTAGCAGTTCTTCCTGCTCCACTTCAGTAAGTAGTGCCGTTGAGGTTACGTCCACAGAGTTAATCTGTAAATAATCAATTAGTTCCTGTTCATCTACTTCCGCCAGCAAAACCTGCACTTCATCCTGGCTAGTTTCAGCCACAGGTGTAGTGCTAGTTTGAAAAGGGTTAACAAGCCAAGTGCCCACTGCTAAAACAACTACGGCCGCAGCAGCGTAGTACCAGCGCGAAGTGAGTGGAACTACTTTGTTTTCTTTCGAGTCATCCTCATCAATCCGCTGTTGTAGCCGCTGCGAGAAATCATTAAAATAGCCTTCCGGGGCGGGGAATGGATTTTGTCCTAGCCCTTTTTGCTTCAATTTATCTAAGTTTATTTTATCAGCCATGTTGCTAAATGGTTTCCAATTGTAAAAGTGCTTCTATTTTCTTTACCGCCAGATGATAGCTCGCTTTGAGGCCGCCTACACTAGTTCCGGTAATTTCGGCAATCGCATCGTATTTCAGATCTTCAAAATACTTTAGGTTAAATACTAACCGTTGCTTATCCGGCAGTTGTAGTAGTGCCTTTTGCAATCGTCGCTGAATTTCATCGCCATCTAGCGAAGGAGCCTGGTCTACTTTTGTAGCTAATGCCTGATTCGCATCGCCCAATGGAAGAAAAAACCGCTTCTTCTTTTTTTCTAAAAACCGTAGAGCTTCGTTGGTGGCAATTCGGTATAGCCAAGTATACAACTGAGAACTACCTTTAAACTTTTCCAGATTACGCCAAACCTTCACAAAGGCTTCCTGCATCACATCATCGGCATCGTCGTGGTCAATTACCATTTTGCGAACAATAGAATACATACGCTCCTGATAAGTACGCACCAGTAGCTGAAACGCTTCTTGTTGTCCGTCTTTTTCACTAAACCTACGGAGTATGTATTGATCCTGTTCCAAACGGATATTCGGTGATACTGCTGTAACCAAATTAGCGATTGTTTTCGTTTTATAGCTTAGATACGTAGTTGCCGCGAAGGTTTAATCCTTATATTGTAGAACGATGGAAATGTACGAACTAAAGCTAACGCCCAATCTTCAGAAGCTAACTGACCAAGAGTTCTTTGAACTTTGCCAAGCCAATAGCGAAGCGAAACTGGAGCGTACCAAAGA
>NZ_JBARYM010000393.1:0-1644 GCF_049647865.1 Tunicatimonas sp.
TCTTTGGTAAAGGAATTAGGAGCGACGTAGAGTGCAACGACTACTTCGTCCAGAATCTCTCCTTGCTGACGAATCGTCCCATAGTGTAGGGTATGAGAAGGCTGTTCCAGTAGATTCTTACCATGAAAAGACTGGTTGACCAACGTAATAGCTTCAGGACCCGATAAGCGAATTACGCCAATAGCTCCCTCGCCAGTAGGGGTTGATAAGGCAATAATAGTATCTTGAGCGTAGGCAGGCATAAAAAAACAGTTATCCGATCTTTTAAACGTAAAGTAACGGATAACTGCGCTGAAATAGTTGCGAAAAGAGGATTTACTCGCTCATTTCGGTCTGATTAAACTTTTCTAATAGCTCTAGAAAATCATCGGCGGGACGAAAGCCACTAACGGGTTGAAAGCGAGCAAAAGACTCATCAAAAAATACCACCGTTGGATATCCGGTTACTCGTAACGCCCGGGCTAATTCACCTTTAGAAAACTCTTGTCCTTTAAAAGTAACTTTATCATCACTGTCGGCCTTTAACTTAACGGCATAAAAGTTCTCATTGACGTACGCCGCTACTTTCTCATCGGCAAAGGTAGTTTTATCCATTTTCTTGCACCAACCACACCAATCGGTATAAACATCCATAATAACCTTCCTGGGCTCCTTTTCCGAGAGGGCTTGCACTTCTTCAATGGTTAGCCAATTAATTTTGTTGAGTTCGGTAGGCTCTTTTTCAGTATGGGTAAGGTGACTTACGGAAGCCAGACTTAAAAAGACAACTACTCCTAAAGCTAATGACAAGAAACGCTTTATTGCTAGATTTTTCATAATAATTATCGCTAGTTCTTACCTATAACGAACCTTGGGTTGAAATGATTCTATCAATTATGGAGCAAACACCACTCCATTTGTCAGTATTAAAATAGCTGACATACACATAGGGCAGGGTTCACCGGTAGTGAATAGAACTGTCTCAGGTAACGTTTGCGATTGATTCAGTTGGCAGGCTTGTCGGATAGCGTTCACTTCACCGTGGGCAGTAGGATCGAACTAGCTACGGTATTAAATGCTTGAGCGAGCACTTCACCATTTTGCACGATTACACAGCCAAACGGGGTTTTGCCTTTCAATGACTGCTCAATTGCCAACTACATAAAAGTCTTCCAAGCAGCATCAACCATTCTTTAGTTCCTTTTCTACGTGCTGCACCAACCGATCGCAGAGATCATTCATTTCTTGGGCCATATATGAGTCACCAGTAGCATTAAGTGTGGTTTGAGCCAACCCACCGATAGCATCGATACAAAAGCGCTTCATTTCATCAACCGGCATTTCTTTGGTCCACAAATCAATTCGCAAGGTATTCTTTTGTTGGTCATCCCAAAAAGAAAGACTCATTGATTTGCTTTCGCTAGGACTATTTTCTATCTGTGGGTTCCCTTCGCCATCGGTGGCACTCCAGGTAATATTTTCGGGAATATTGGCTGCATCTAGTGATACGGTAATATTGATTTCGGACTTTTTCATAAGGGGTAATACAGTTACATCCGACAATACTACAAAGTTCGCATTATTGAACCTATAAAGTAATTTGAATTTCTGCTTTATATAGGTACAAATGCTTATATTGTTTAAGAATTTCGTGCTTTCTCTAAT
>NZ_JBARYM010000394.1:0-3124 GCF_049647865.1 Tunicatimonas sp.
CAATCGGGCGGTGCCGCATATTAGAGTTTTCGGCTTCTTTCACCGGGTAGTAGTTCACATCAATCACCTTGTTCAGGTTGCGCGTTACTACTTTGGTAATTTCGTACAGCTTCTGATGATCGAAGAAGTTATTGCCGTTTTCGTCCTGACTGATGAACTTTGGCAGGGCGATAGAAGCCAAATTACAAACTGCCACTTCATCCTTAGAAGTGTACTCAATAATTTCGGTGCAGAGATTAGACGAACGAATCGTTCCCAGATTCTTCTGGTTAGATTTTTTGTTCGCCGCATCTTTGAAGAGCATGTACGGAGTACCGGTTTCTACCTGGGCTTCCAGAATTTCAAACCACAGCTCCTGTGCTTTAACCACGCGACGGGCTTTACCCTCGCGCTCGTACTTTTCGTACATTTTCTCAAACTCATCACCGTACTTGTCGTACAGACCGGGACATTCGTTAGGGCAGAACAGCGACCATTCTTCATTGTCTTCCACCCGCTTCATAAACAAATCAGGAATCCACAGGGCGTAGAACAGATCGCGGGCGCGAAGTTCTTCTTTTCCGTGGTTACGTCGTAATTGTAAGAAGTCGAAGACATCGGCGTGCCAGGGCTCAATATAAATGGCGAAGCTACCTTTTCGTTTTCCTCCGCCCTGATCAACGTAGCGAGCGGTCATATCAAAGTTCCGCAGCATCGGCACAATTCCGTTGGACGTACCATTGGTACCACGAATGTAGGAGCCAGTGGCCCGTACGTGGTGAATGCTCAATCCAATCCCTCCGGCCGACTGCGAAATCTGAGCGCACTGCTTCAGCGTATCGTAGATGCCATCGATAGAATCGTCTTGAATCGTTAGTAAGAAGCAACTGGAAAGCTGTGGCTTCGGCGTACCCGCATTAAATAGGGTAGGGGTAGCGTGGGTGAACCACTTTTCCGATAGCAAATTGTAGGTCTCAATGGCCGCCTCAATATCATCACCGTGAATACCTACTGCTACCCGCATCAGCATATGTTGCGGACGCTCCACTACTTTACCATCTAGCTTAATCAGGTACGATCGCTCCAGCGTCTTGAAGCCGAAAAAATCGTAACTATAATCGCGACTGTAGATAATGGTAGAATCTAACTGAGCTGCGTGTTTTTTAATTACTGCGTAGGTCTCCTTTGAGATCAACGGAGCGTGATCGCCATTTTTGGGATCTACGTAAGAGTAGAGCCGCTTCATGGTATTGGAGAACGACTTGCTTGTAACCTTATGAAGGTTAGAGATCGCAATTCGAGCCGCCAGCACGGCGTAGTCGGGATGTTTTACTGTGAGGGTGGCCGCCGTTTCTGCCGCCAAATTGTCTAGCTCTACGGTAGTTACCCCGTCGTAGATTCCGGTGATCACTTTTTTTGCCACCTCTACCGCGCTGACGTAGTTGGTGTCTAAGTTGTAGCACAGTTTCTCAATTCGGGCGGTGATCTTGTCGAATTTAACTGATTCCCGCCTTCCATCGCGTTTGATTACTAGCATAGCCTATGGAAATTATTTTGGTAGATATTAAAATTCTTCGTTCAAAGAAAACTTAGGACGATCTTGGTCTTGGGCACTGTTTTTCACGCCGGCTTTCTGGTACTCACCCACGCGCTTTTCAAAGAAATTGGTTTTACCCTGCAAGGAGATCATTTCCATGAAGTCAAACGGATTCTGGGCATTATACACTTTGCTGCAATTGAGTTCTAATAGTAAACGGTCCGCAACAAACTCAATATACTGGCACATCAGATCAGCATTCATACCAATTAGGCTAACGGGCAGTGCATCGGTCACAAACTCTTTCTCAATCTCTACAGCATCGGTAATAATTTTCTGGACAGTTTCCGCCGAGAGTTTGGTATTAAGGTGTTCGTTATACAGGTGGCAAGCAAAGTCGCAGTGCATTCCTTCGTCGCGGGAGATAAGCTCATTAGAGAAGGTTAAGCCGGGCATCAGTCCGCGTTTTTTCAGCCAAAAGATGGAGCAGAATGAACCAGAAAAGAAGATGCCTTCTACCGCCGCAAAAGCAATTAGCCGCTCGGCAAAGTTTCCCTTGTCAATCCAGCGAAGGGCCCAGTCAGCTTTCTTCTTCACACAGTCCATCGTATCAATGGCATTGAAGAGCTTACCTTTCTCCTGACTGTCTTTAACGTAGGTATCGATTAATAAGGAATAGGTTTCGGAGTGAATGTTCTCCATCGCAATCTGGAAGCCGTAGAAGAACTTCGCTTCGGTATACTGCACTTCATTCACAAAGTTCTCGGCTAAGTTCTCATTGACGATACCGTCGCTGGCCGCAAAAAAGGCCAACACGTGAGAGATAAAATGACGCTCACCATCGTTCAAATTATTCCAGTCTTTCATATCCTGGCTCAAATCAATCTCCTCGGCAGTCCAAAAACTTGCCTCCGATTTTTTGTACCATTGCCAGATGTCATCGTGCTCAATTGGGAATAGCACAAATCGGTTAGGATTTTCCGTTAAAATAGGCTCGTTCAAATCAACAGTTTTCTCGCTCATAATAGCTTGGTGTTAAGGGTCTATACTTTAAATAAGTAAGTCAGAGTTATATAAATTTGTTGCTAGAATCGTAAAAAAATTACGATTCTGCAATACAGAATGCATAGACAAAGTTTAGGTAGGCTCTGGTAGTAAAAAAACGTGCTCTTCGTTTAGCACTCTATACAAATATGTTGATTTAGGCGAAAAAGAAAAAGGTTTTACGCTATTTCCCCAAAGGAATTTCGGTTTTATATTTAACTGATTATTGAAGGCTTTTATTCTAAAATACTGATTAGTAGTAGGTTGTATAGCAATTATTTTTACCGAAATTTCGACACAATTTCTTAACATTGACGAAGGTAATTGCCTACGAAGGTTTACTTATTATGAGTAATTGAGGATCGCTCTAAAGAAGACTTTTGGAATTGGATAACTTATTTACTAGTAGATTAAGAGTAAAGCTGCAATGTTTAAATCAATTCTACGTATTTGGTGATCCTACTATCATAGTGAGGCCATATCTTACATCATAATGCAAAAGGGGCATTCTTCGCATTTACCAATGGGGAATACTTTTACCGTATATTCAAATAAGCGTATAAC
>NZ_JBARYM010000395.1:0-1930 GCF_049647865.1 Tunicatimonas sp.
CAATTTAGAACTTCCGCACCAAATTTCGCAGATCAGCAGCAAACGCAGTATTTGGTTTTCGTTATTGACATTCAAAATCTTCGTTTGAGAACCGAAAAAACATAAATGCCTATTTTTCGTGCAGAAATCCCAAAATTTTCAAGTGCTCTGCGGCAAACTCTCAAGAAAGAATTAATTAAATTAGGTGAGACAACTTCTTTTTCTCGAAAAAATTAGAACTCTTAATACAGTTCACTGATGTGACTTTAATAGTGGATACAGCTCAGCGCTCTACTTGGGATATTTTCTGCTTGATTGCGGTAGCGGTTTTTATCCGTTCAGCATTTACCTCTTGATACATATTGATTAGCTTTTGCTTCAACGATGCAAATAGGTCACTTTCTACTTCAGACAGCTCCTGCTGCTCTTTAGGATCGTTTACTATATCGTACAAAGTATATTGGGTTGGCAGCGTAAATTCTTCGGTCTGAAATCCTCTTAAAACGTAATTGCCTGCTCGGATTGCAACTGCCGGACTCGGTTTATCTACTTGCTGGCTACCATCCAGCCGACGGTTATACCCCTCACCTACTGTAACAAACTCTCGAGGATCTTCAAACTGCCAGTACAGTGGCCTTTCTCGTTCAATGGATTTCCTACTAATTAGATGGCTTAAAATACTAACTCCATCTAGTGCTCGACCAGCGGGTTGGGGTTGCCCTACCAACGCGCAGAGTGTTGGTAAAATATCCAACGTGCTGTTCGGAGCATCCGAGATTCCGGGAGCGATTTTACCCGGCCAGCGAACTAAACCGGGCACCCGGATTCCTCCTTCGTAAAGCTGATACTTCTGCCCTACTAAAGGATAGGAAGTTCCGTAACAGTAATAAGTAGCCTCCCACTTCTTCAGTACATCGGGACCATTGTCGCTAGAAAAGAATAGAAGAGTATTATCGGTAAGACCTAGTGAATCTAAATTGTTAAGCAGCCTGCCAATGGCGGCATCCAGATGGGTGATATTGGCATAGTATGCATCTTTCCGAGCATCGCCCGTATTATATCTATTTACGTATTCATCCGCCGCAGCTACTCGGATATGCACCGCATCGTACGGCAAATACAGGAAGAACAGACAGGAAGTATCTCGCTGTTTCTCCAGCCAACTCGTTGCGGCTTCGGTAATAATATCGCTAGTGTAGCCTTTGATGGGCCCGAGAGGTTTACCATTTACACTGAAGAAGTCGCCCGGATGCTTTTGGGTGTTTGTTTTTAGTAGTCGGGTGAAGTGGGGATTCTCCTTACTGACCATACCTGCCTCAAAACCTTGTTGTTTAGGAAAAGAACCCGTCCAACCATTCCAACTCTTTGGATCTTCCCAATCAGCTCCGTTCAAGTGCCACTTGCCGAAAATAGCCGTTTGATAACCCGCTGACTGTAGTACTTCAGCTATAGTAACCTCTCGACCGGGTAGAAAAATAAGATCATCATCCCGATTGTCACGAATGTATAAATTGATATTATGGCGCGTTGGGGTTCTACCGGTGAGCAGACCGGCTCGGGAAGGAGAACATACCGGTGAAGCTGCGTAGTGATGTCGTAAAACGAGGCTTTCCCCAGCGAGCTTGGCTAGATTTGGCGTCCGCACGTAGGGGTTACGAAATTCTTCGCCTTCGGGTAAGTTAAAATTCACATCTCCGTACCCCAGATCATCCACCAGAATGAAAATGACATTAGGATGTAATTGGTCAGCATTCTGAGCCGAAAGTAGATGAGTGTTGGAGAGTATGAGTATAATCCAACCTACCAATAGTCTAGTTATATGTGCTAAGCAGGTAGTCGTATTAATCATAATGAAGCTGTTCAAGCCAGTAAATTGCAATATATTAACTGCCCCGCACTTTTGTTTAACTGCCTAACTATTCATTATAGCTTTTATTAAGTAGCATAGGTA
>NZ_JBARYM010000396.1:0-14537 GCF_049647865.1 Tunicatimonas sp.
GGATTTGATAAATCGAACATTGAGGGATTCAATTATCTTATTATAGTCTTCCATTCGTCTAAATCACTAAAATTGTGTAGAATATATACGTTTCTCTGGTAGATTTAAGATAATCAAAATTACAAAACTTATGTAACTTTACAAATATTTTTTGGATTCTTATTCAAGAAAATGCAAATTTTTTCGCTTTTCATCGGAGAACTTACATATAACTTACTTATTGTATTAATTCCCGAGATATTACAATTCTCTGAATTTCGGAAGTTCCTTCGTATATCTGAGTAATTTTGGCATCGCGCATTAGTCGCTCCACGTGATATTCCTTCACGTAACCATACCCTCCGTGTATCTGTACGGCCTCGGTAGTTACATCCATCGCCACTTGAGAAGCGAACAGTTTGGCCATAGCACTTTGCTTGGAGTAGGGAAGACCTTGATCTTTCAAATCTGCTGCTTGTAAGCACAACAAGCGGGCTGCTTCAATTTGGGTAGCCATATCGGCTAATTTAAATTGAATGCCCTGGTGTTGTGTGAGTGCTTTTCCAAAAGCTTTGCGTTCTTGAGCGTACTGTAGAGCAAACTCAAGAGCCCCTGAGGCAATGCCTAAAGCTTGAGCGGCAATACCGATTCGTCCGCCATTTAATACCGACATGGCAAATTTAAACCCGAACCCATTTTCTCCAATCCGGTTAGCCTTAGGCACTTTTATATCCGTAAACATCAATGAGTGCGTATCCGAAGCGCGGATGCCCATTTTGTTTTCCTTTTTGCCCACTACAAAGCCTTCTGACTCGCGATCTACCAGCAAGGCGTTGATACCTTTGTAACCTTTTTCCGGATCAGTTTGAGCAATAATAATGTAGAGTGATGCACTATTGCCATTGGTTATCCAGTTTTTAGTACCATTTAGTAAATAGTGATCGCCCTGATCAATAGCCGTAGTTTTTTGAGAAGTAGCGTCAGAACCCGCTTCCGGTTCTGATAGACAGAAGGCACCGATAATTTCTCCGGTAGCTAAACGGCTAAGGTACTTTTCTTTCTGCTCTTCGGTACCGTATTGTTCAATTCCCCAGCAGACCAACGAATTATTGACCGACATACAAACCGAAGCTGAAGCATCGATCTTAGAAATTTCTTCCATTGCCAGTATGTAGGATTTAGTATCCATTCCCCCGCCACTGTACTTCGGATCTACCATCATTCCCATAAATCCCAATTCGCCCATTTGCCCAATCTGCTCTTTTGGAAATCGCTGTTCTTCATCGCGCTCAATAACGCCCGGCAATAATTCTTTTTGAGCAAATTCCCGAGCTGCTTCCTGCACCGCTAAATGTTCTTCAGTTAATGTAAAGTTCATATTTTTTCAATTGTTCTATTGCTCGATAGTTGATAGTAAAATTGCTGATTGCTGAGAGTAAAGAGTTCATAACCTTTTAACTGTGAACTATTGGTTTTCCTCTATCCTCCAATTTCACTTATATACTTTTCTGCTCTTAGCAACTGTATTAATGCCAACTGTCAATTTTCAACTAAAATAGTATGCATGACGAGTATTTTGCAATATACTGACATGCAGAGACAAAAAAAAGCACCCCAACTGAAGCCGAGGTGCTATAATTATCTTGTCAGTAACGAAAAGTGGTCAGATCACTACTAGTCACGACCACCTAAGTAGATTGAAACCCAATAGAGTAACCCCACAATAGAACCTAGTGCTGCTACTACATATGTCATGGCAGCCCACTTCAGAGCATCTTTAGCCTGACCGTATTCATCGGGCGAAGCAATATTTTGGTCTTGAATCCAAGCTAAGGCGCGCTTACTAGCATCAAACTCGACCGGTAATGTTACCAGTGAGAATAAAGTAATTACTGCATAACAGCCAATAATTACCAGCAACGCCGTATTGAGAAATGCTCCTTCCATTCCAAAAATGAAAGCTCCACCTAAAAACATGAATAAAACTACCATATTCAGAATACGGGCACTTACGTTTTGAACAGGAACCATAGCCGAGCGAAACTCCAGAAAGCTATAAGCAGTAGCGTGCTGCACTGCATGACCGCATTCGTGGGCGGCAACCGCAGCCGCAGCGGCAGATCGTCCGTGGTAAACTGCTTCGCTTAAGTTTACCGTTTTTTTGGCCGGATTGTAATGGTCCGTCAATTTCCCCGGTACCGAAATTACTTCCACATCATGAATGTGATTATCACGCAGCATCTTTTCCGCAATCTCTCGCCCGGTTATATCAGCATTCCAACGAATCTGAGAATACTTTCTGAATTTGTTCTTGAGTCGGCGGCTCACAGCAAAGCTTAGAATACCGACACCTATAAATAGTATAATGTATAAAGACATGTTATTTTGATTGTTAAATAAGTACGATTAGATTATTAAACTTCAGTGTTAATTTTCTACGAAAATCGAGTAATTAAGGTTATTAATCATTTATAATAAAATACTTAAAAAATCTACTTTCAGGAAGTAGTTGCCGCCTTCATCTTGCGAGAAGACAAGACCGAAACCATAAAGAACGCGAAGCCTCCCATAATGATGAACGAAAGAGTTTGCATCCCGTGAATTAACGTAGCAAACAGTACGCCGTCACTTTGCTCAATACCATAAAGTAATAAGACTCCGCTTACTAACGCATGAAAGGTACCAAACCCACCTTGCACCGGAGCCGCCATACCTAAGCTACCCATAACTAGTACCGCTAACCCCGCACTAATTCCTAAGCCACTAGTTTCAGGAATGGCAAAGAAAACAGTGTAGGACATTAAAAAATACATGGTCCACATACTGATGGTAGCTAACCAAAATTGCCCCTGCTTTTTGATTTTTCCAATGCTAGTAACCCCTTTGAGCACTTCGCGCAGTAAAGTTTGCATCTTTTGAAACAGCGCATTTTGTTGTAATCGGTCCCAGAAAGCCCGCACCAGAAAGAAAGCAATAAGTAATACTACTACCAAAATACCAGCGAATACGTAGATGGCAAAAACGCTTTCTCCTAAGCCGCTAAGCTTCTCTTGCCAGAATCCGGTAATAAAATCATTAAGCCGACTAAATTCTGTAATGAATAATAATGCCATCAAGACGAATAAAGACAGCAGATCTACCAAGCGTTCGGCTACCACTGTGCCCAGCGAGGTAGTTACGGGTACTTTATCCAATTGGCGCAGTACCCCACAGCGAGTAACTTCACCCATTCGGGGAATAAGCAGATTAGCGAAGTAGGCAGTCAGTACGGCTAGAAACGTGCGAAAAATAGTCAAACGCTGGTAGCCTAACGGGTGAAGCATTAAGTTCCAGCGATAAGCCCGAATAATATGGCTAACAATGAATACAATAATGGCCAAGATCACCCACCGGTACTGCACTTCCTGCAATTTATTCAGGATAGCCGTTGCATCTACGTTACGAAACACTAAATACAGCAATCCACCAGCAATAGCCAATGACACTACGTACTTAGCAATATTTTTAAAATTCAGAGAATCCTTCATTCACTAATGAATCAGTCGGTTGTTTTGGTCGGGAAAAATAATGGTAGGTTGAAATTGCTTGGCCTCTTCTAGAAGCAGAGAGGCATACGAAATAATAATCACGATATCGCCTACCTGCACTTTTCGAGCGGCGGGGCCATTCATACAAACCATACCACTGCCTCGCTCCCCTCGGATGACATACGTCTCCAGGCGTTCGCCATTGTTTACATTCACGATTTGCACCTTTTCGCCTTCAATGAAGTTGGCCGCATCCATCAAATCTTCGTCAATGGTAATGCTGCCTACGTAGTGCAATTCAGCTTGGGTGATCTTCACCCGATGTATTTTTGATTTTAAAACTTCAATATTCATTTTAGTCTCCTACGGATATACGGGAGTACTAACGAATAGACCGCTGCAAGTGTTCCTGCCGAATAAATTTCATTTATGATACAACAACATTATCGATCAGCCGCACTTCACCAACGTAGGCCGCTACGCAAAATGCAACCGTATCTGCTTCCATTCTGTCAATTAAAAGCTGAAAGTCGCGCATCCGCACCGCTTCAAAGTATTCTAATTGAATGCCCAAATGACCGTTCAATCGATTAAGTGCCTGTTGCTTAACGGTAGTCAAATCGCCTCCTGCTTTATACTGTTCCTTAGCATAAAGCAGGGTTTGATACAGTTGCGCGGCGGTTTTCTTTTCTTCAGTACTGAGTCGTTGATTGCGGGAAGAAAGTGCCAACCCGGAAGGTTCTCTTACAATGGGTACCGCTATAATTTCTGCCGGAATGAAAAACTCATCAACCATTTGGCGAATAACTGCCAGTTGCTGTAAATCTTTTTGTCCAAAGTACGCGCGCTTCGGTTGCACAATATTCAGCAGTTTATTCACTACCAGTCCTACTCCGCTAAAGTGCCCCGAGCGGTGCTGGCCCTCCAGTATCTTATCCAAATGCCCAAAATTTAGTTGAAGCAACTGCGACCCTTCTTCGGGGTACATCACTTGATTAGAAGGAAAAAATACCGCATCGCAGCCAACATCTTTTAAGAAATTCAGATCGTGCTCCAAGGTGCGAGGATATTTTTCTAAGTCATCAGGATTGTTGAACTGCGTGGGGTTCACGTAGATGCTGCATATAGTCAGATCGTTATCTCGTAAAGAAGCTTTTAGTAACGCCATATGACCTTGGTGCAATGCCCCCATTGTTGGTACTAGGCCTATTTCTTGCTCAGGGGCTCGTTTTTGGGTAAAATTCCGTACGGAACTTACATCTTGCAACAATTTCATTATTACGAGTTAGAATGTACTTAAAAGGGTATATTAACGCCTAAATAGGAGCAAAAGTGGAAATATGCTAATAATTTCGTATTTTTGTATCCGCATTCCACTTACATTTAAAATCCACGAAAATATGTCGAAACTCCGTATTCTTTATGTAGCTAGTGAGATTAATCCTTTTCTACAGACTTCTGAAGTAGCCGATTTTGTGCGAAAGCTGCCCCAAGGCATGCAAGAACGAGGGATGGAAATCCGGATTTTGGTACCCCGTTTTGGGCTGATTAATGAGCGAAAGAACCGATTGCATGAAGTAGTACGTTTATCGGGAATTAATATTGCTGTAGGCGACGAGGAAAAGCCGCTCACCATTAAAGTAGCATCAATTCCTAACGCCAAGTTGCAGGTTTATTTCATTGATAACGAAGACTACTTCCACCGCAAATCCGTATTTTTTGATAAGCAAAACCGATTTCACGCCGATAATGACGAACGCGCTATTTTCTTCTGCAAAGGGGTAATTGAAACCGTGAAAAAGCTAGGCTGGGCTCCCGATATTGTGCATTGCAACGACTGGATGACCAGCCTTATTCCAATGTACTTGAAAACTACGTACAAAAACGATCCGCTATTTCATACTACCAAAACCGTTTTCACCGTTTACAACAACAAGTTTGAACACAAATTCAATACTGACCTCATTGAAAAGGTGAAAATGATGGACATTGAAGATAGCATGTTAGCGAGCCTTCAATCCGCTGATTACGAAGGGTTCATCAAAATCGGGATGCAGTATTCTGATGCGGTGATTAAGGCCGAAGAAGAATACAGCGAAGATTTAGTTCAGCTTTTTGATGAGTTTAATAAGGATAAGAAAATTGATACTATTGAGCAGGGTGATGATTTATTGGACTCATACTATAACCTCTATAATGACCTCGTTAGTTAAAAAAAATGTGGGGTGGCTGCTTTGGCTTACCCCATTTATTTTTTCGTGTGAGAGTGAAGAAATACTCAGTTTACCCCAAGAACCCGGCGACCAGACCTTAAGCCTCCTCTTCCAAGAAATTCCCCTTAGCTATTCGTTAGTACAACTCGACTCGGTTAATACCAATCGGCTGCCCAACGATGATTCTTATCGCCTGTTGGCAGGTATGTACAGCAGTGAGTTTTTTGGCGAGGTACAAGCAACCGCTTTTGCTGAACTCGGCGTGAATACTCGCGCAGAAGTAACGGCAGAGGATAGGTACGATTCGCTGGTTTTAACTCTAGTAAACGATTATTTCTACGGCGATGTAAACCAAGCTGTAAATCAGCGTGTAGCCATCTATCCACTATTGGATACATTAGCGCGCACACCTTACTATCGAACTGACGAAATTCCGTTTAATACAATTTCGTTAGCTGAGCTCAACTTTACTCCTAATCCTAAAGCTGATAGTGTTGCTGATACGCTAAGAATACGGTTAGATGATGCTTTTGGTCAGGAACTGTTTGATTTAGCGCAATCTGGTGCTGCTACTCTAAGTAGTGATAGTGCTTTCCAAGAGTACTTTCCTGGCATTGCTATATCATCACCTACCGGAAATGGAGCCATTGTCGGATTCAATCCTAATCAGTTACAACTATCCTTGTATTTTAGCACCAGTACCGATACTGAGCCGTCGGAATACACTTTTAATGCAGAAAACGCTTTCAATAATATCTCGGCGGATCGTTCGGGTACTCCGCTGGCTGGAATAACTTCAGTAAATCAGCGGTCAATGGCGTCTGATAATAGGTTTTATCTACAATCAGGTACGGGATTGGTGCCTATATTGAGCATTCAGCCTATTCTGAACTTTATTGATACATTAGAAAGAAATACCGAAGCACAGCTACGGGTTAACCGGGTAGAACTTTACATAGGAACTACCGAGCAAGGCGAAGGACAGCCTATACCTAATCAGATTGTTGCCTTTAGTTTTGAAGATGATTTTTCACTGGTTATTGATACTTTACAAAGTGGTTTCAATCGGATACCGACTCCGAGAAGCTTACTGGTAGATGGTGTTCAGGCTCAGAGCGGCGTATTTGCAGTTCCACCTACAGAATCGGCGTATCAGATCTCGGTAACTCAATATACTCAAAATCTGATTGACGGATTTCCGGGTACAAATACTGAATTTAGAATTCAGCCCCCTCGGCTTCAACTAGGTAGACGGTTGGGCGAGATTGTGGCTGAGCCAGATAGCGTTTTTGCTAAAGTGTTCTATACCTTGTTAGAATAATTGTAAAGTGAACCTTGGGAGATCATATATTTTAAATTCTTTCTGGAGCTTCATAAACGGTTATGCCGGAGTGGGATCATAAAGTTTATGAGCAATTTGGTAACCGGGTGCGGGTTCGCGTTTGCGCACTCTGTTTTCGTCACGAACATCTTCTGTTAGTTTGGCATAAAGGAATAGCGAATAATCAGTATTTTGTGTCTCCTCCGGGAGGGGGGATTCAGCTGGGCGAAACAGCTGAACAAGCTTTAAGCAGAGAAGTAAAGGAAGAAACCGGACTCATAGTGCAGAAGGCACAATTCTTATTTGTTTACGAATATGTTGAACCTCCATTACACGCAATTGAACTGTTTTTTGCAACCGAAGTATCCGATGGCGAGCCACAAATAGGAAAAGATCCGGAATTAGCACCTAGCGAACAGTTAATTCAGAAAGTGCGTTTTGCCTCGCCTCAGGAAATCAAGGTAGAAATAGCTAAGAAAAAAAACCAGTTTCACCAAATAATTTGCCGTTATCAGCGCCCCAAAGAGCTACTATCTTTGCAAGGGTATTTCAAATTTGATAATAAAATACGAAATTAGCGAGCTCGTTACATTTGAACACTCATTGAATTTTTTATCATTACACTAAATTGCTAACCTATGAGCCTAACTAAAATTCTAACATTTGTCTTTCTGGCAATTGCAATAGGAATCGCTTATTATTTATTTGACCGTATTAAGTTTAGTATCGAAGAAGAAGAACGTATTGCTGCCGTAGAAGCTCAAGTAATTAATAAGCTAAAATTTATTCGCGATGCTGAATTACTTTACAAAGAAGCAAACGGACAGTATACTAGCGATTGGAATAAACTGATTGGTTTCTTAGATACTGGAAGACTATATATCGTACAGCGTCGTGAAATTACTACATTGCTCGAGTACGGTGCAGAGGAAACCACTATTGAGATTGATACACTTGATCAGATACCAGTGCGAGATACGCTATTTCATACCCCTGTATACAATAATTTTAAAATAGAAAATATTGCTTCCATACCGCACAGCGGTAGGCAGTTTAATCTATTTGCTGATAAAATATCTCGCAACAATGTAGAAGTAGATGTTTTTGAAGTAGTAGACACTGCACCAGTAAATCCGGCGCGCCGTGGTGAGGAAAGCATTAAAGGCCCCTTACGTGTAGGTTCGCGCACAGAAGTGAATACTAGAGGTAACTGGGAGTAACCAATGACCGACAATTATAAACTTTGACGCATTCTGTAGGGAATTATACATTAGTACGAAAAGTAAAAGATCCTCAATTCAGCGTAGATCGTATTGATCGGTATGCCCTTATGCTACTCGCTGGGCCGCAAAACTTTCAGTTTTGTGTGGTAGATGCCGACCAACAACGCTGCCTGTTACTTGAGGATTATTCTTTCTCCAACACATCAGAAGATTTGGTTGGTACGTACCGTGCCATTATTGAGGAACATCAAATTCTAATGGCTGGATATTGGAGGAGCGTAAAGTTAGCGGTAAAGAGTTCGTACTTTACGTTAGTTCCTCAAGCCTACTTTTCTACAGAAAACCCCGCGCACTATCTTGCTTTAGCTGTAGACCTTCCTGAAAAGAATTGCTTGGTATCGTATCAAAACCACCGGCAAACGAATTCAGCTATGGTATTCGGAGCCAACAAGGAATTGGTTAATCGGATTAAGAGTACCTACCCTTCGCAAGATATTCGTTTAGAACATCTGGGAAGCGTTTTTATAGAAGGTATTCAACAGCTATCTTCGGATTCACACTATCCAGTGATGCACCTTCATATTGATCGGGGGTATTTAACCATGTTAGTAACTGATCAGGATAAAGTTATCCTCTACAATAGTTTTGCTTACCAGCACTCAGACGATATAGTAAAATATGTGCTAACAGCTTTCCAAAAGCTAAGCTTAGATCAAAATGAGACGAAAGTAGTAGTATGGGGCAATATTCCGGCAAAATCAGCTGAGTACGCCGCCCTGTATCGCTACATCCGCCAGCTTACATTTGGAACGAAGCCTGATTTTCTAACATTTTCTCACGTATTTGATGAAGCCCCTGACCATCAATATTTTGATTTGTTTAGCCTGCACGTTACCCAATAGGTAGTATGGAGCGAATTGCCCTTTTTCCTGGCTCATTTGATCCATTCACGCTGGGGCACAAAGACATTGTTCGGCGGGGATTATTTTTGTTTGACAAGATTGTAGTCAGCGTAGGACACAATAGCCAGAAGCGTCGTTATATTCCGATAGAAACCATGCTGGGTTATATTCAGCAAACTTTTCAGAGCGAAAGACGAATTGAAGTAATTACGTACGATGAGCTAACCGCTGAATTAGCTAAACAGTACAAGGCTAATTATTTATTGCGGGGGCTTCGTAACACTACTGACTTTGAGTACGAGAATAGTATCTCCCAAGTAAATCGCTACCTGAACACGGAGCTGGAAACCGTCTTTTTGATTACCTCACCAGCTTACGCTCATATTAGTTCGTCTATCATTCGAGAAGTTCATCGCTACGGAGGCGATGTAGACGCTTTTCTTCCCTACAAACTTTGATCTTCTATCTGCTGATAGTACCGCCGCATGACGTACCGAATAGAAAAATAAGAATCGTACAACGCCTGGCGTACTTCAGAGGTAGTCATCCAACGCACTTCTTCAATATCTTCGTCGGTTTGTGGTTGAAGTTGGCTATCATCCAAGCAGTCCATCGCAAACCAGTAAGTTTGTTTAAGATACTTTTTCTTGTTGCGGGTGTAGGTATGCCAAGTCTGGCAGATTTCATCATTTGGTGTAACTTGTACACTACATTCTTCCTCCACCTCTCGTAACGCCCCCTCAACAGGAGACTCACCTTTTTCTAATTTGCCTTTGGGTAGATCCCACTTGCTGAGCCGAAAAATTAGTAGAACTTCATCTCCCTTACGAACAACTCCCCCTCCGGCCTGCACAATCTTAAACTGATCTTTAACTATTTTGATAGTTTCTTCCAAGTCGGCTACGGCAAAAGTGATACTATCCAGATGTTTCACTTTCTTTTTACTAAAGTAATCCAGGGCGGTTTTGATGTAAGTAGGATTAGCGTAATGCACCAATACATCTTCTTTTAATTTTGCCTCAACAATAGTACTGGCTAAAGCGTTAAAGGTATAATCATAGGAAATATCCGGTAAATTTTGTACTGAAGCGAAGATAACTGGCGTATCATTGACAAAAAGTTTCATAAGACAACGAGATAATTAACTTGCAGAATACCAGCGAAGTTATAACTTTACTTAGCAACATACGCTGCAAACACATTCACTAAACTATAAAACTAACTTATTGACTATTATGGTTGCACACTTTGATAAGGTAAAAAACTACTTATTTGATTTAGAGTTTGAGCTTCAGTCGGAAGACGCTGCTGAAGGTTTGATTGTAATTACGGACGAAGAACGGGGCATTAGCCATTTGATTCTGGATTGCGAAGAAGATATTCTAATTTTAGAACAATATGTTTTTCAACTGAAGGGCAACGATGCTTCTACTCTAAAACGACTACTGCAAATTAACCGCTCATTAGTGCACGGAGCTTTAGTGCTGGATGATGAAAACCGCGTTATTTTTCGTGATACACTACAGCTAGAAAATATGGATAGGAATGAGCTAGAAAGCTCTATCAATTCCATAGGCTTAATGATGGCCGAGTACGCCGAAGAATTCATTGAATTTGCCTCTTAATAGTGCGTTCAGATAACTTCTACTCAACATTCATGAACACGCTAACACCTGAACACAGACTCAATCTTAATTGTAATAAAAAACATAACATACTATGAGCATTTTTAGAAGAATATTTAAAGTAGGCGAAGCCCAAGCCCATTCTACCATTGATAAGATAGAAGATCCGGTAAAAATGAGCGAACAAGCTATTCGTGATCTGAAAAATGATTTAAATAATGCTTTAGAGAGCTTAGCAGAAGTGAAAGCACTGGCTATTCGCACCCGGCGCGATGCTAAGAACTACCAGCAGCAGTCAACCGACTACGAGAAAAAAGCTATGCTTTTGCTACAACGAGGCCAACAGGGGCAAGTTGATGCTGGTGAGGCCGATCGTCTGGCTACCGAAGCACTAAGCCGTAAGGAGCAGGCTGATCGCCAATTAGCGCAAACGCAATCTGAGGTGCAAAAGTACGATAGTATGACGGCAAACTTGGAAGCAAAAGTAAATGATCTAAAGAGCCAGATTTCGGCTTGGGAGAATGAGATAAAAACGCTGAAAGCTCGAGCCAAAGTAAGCTCAGCAACCAAGAAACTGAACAAGCAACTGGCGGGCATTGATTCTTCTAGCACCGTGGCGATGTTGGAACGAATGAAAGCGAAAGTAGAGGAAGAAGAATCGCTGGCCGAATCTTACGGAGAAATTGCCGCCGCCCCTAAATCACTAGATGACGAAATTGACAAAGCGATTGGCACCGGAGGTGGGTCCGACAAATTGAAAGAACTGAAAGCCCGAATGGGAATTGCTGAGAACAAGCAGTTAGGGGAGTAGTTGCTATCTGCTGGGCCTTATGGATATGAATTCCGTTATTATTTTCTCTTTAGTACTAATTGGAATAGCTGTGTACTTCTGGCAACGAAATAAAAAAGATAAAAAGTTAGAGAACAGTCAAGATGATTCTTCTCGCGAATTACACCTAGAGAATGTACGGCCGGGCGGACTTATTCACTTAATGAACGTGGGGCCAACGATGGAGGAGTTTGACGTGAGTATTCTCTCCCGGGGCGTGTACCGCGCGGGCCAAAATGATGAGTGGTACGAGCTAGAGGGAGAAGCGGCTAAGGGAAAAGTATGGATTACGCTGGAGAATGACGATGGACTAGACGTTACGTTAGCTACCCGCAAACTGAAGCTCCGCGATCTACCAATTGTCCGCAATGATTTGGATGAAATGAGCGAAAATGGCGACGGCGAGTTTGAGTTTGAGGGCAAAATGTACTACTACGAAGTATCCAGTGAGGCTTCCTATTTCCCCGATGGTAATATATCACCCGATAACGAATCATTTTTCTACTATTGGGAGTTTGAAACCGATAATAGCGAAGAATTTATTACCATTGAAGAATGGGAGAATGGCCGCTTCGAAGTCACACAATCTCATCCTATCAAAGAGTCGCAGGTGAAGATTTTTAGTTTAGGAAAATAACGTAATATTAATGATGAATAATTGATGACTAAAGAAGTGCTCATTACTCACCAATTATTATCCCTTTTTTCTTGCCTTCTCTAATTGATCCCACATGGCGGAAGGAATCTCATCCAAGTGATTGAATTCACCCGCCCCTTGTAGCCATTCGCCCCCATCAATGGTAATAACCTCACCATTAACAAAGCTACTGTAGTCTGACATAAGGTAGGCGGCTAGGTTCGCTAGTTCCTGATGGTTGCCGACTCGCTTGAGCGGATTGTTCTTGGCCGGATCAAACTTCTCTACCAAATCACCCGGTAATAAGCGGCTCCAGGCTCCTTCGGTGGGAAATGGTCCCGGAGCGATAGCATTGGTGCGAATCTTATACTTTCCCCACTCCACCGCTAGTGAGCGAGTTAAGGCCAGCACTCCCGCTTTTCCGCAAGCAGAAGGAACCACGTAGCCCGAGCCGGTCCAGGCGTAGGTAGTCACGATATTAAGCATAGTACCGGGGTGTTGCTGATCAATCCAGTGCTTACCAAAAGCCAGTGTATAATTGTAGGTGCCTCTCAACACAATATCTACCACAATATCAAATGCCCGGTGCGATAGCCGCTCAGTGGGACTAATGAAGTTTCCAGCAGCGTTATTAATTAATCCATCAACTTGCCCAAACTTATTAAGTGTTTTTTTTAAAACTGTTTCTATTTCCTCGTACTTCCGAACATCGCAGACAACTGGTAGCACTGTGCCTCCAGTAGCTTCTTCCAGCTCTTTTGCCGTTTGGTTTAGCACCTCTTGTTTCCGGCTGGCAATGACTACTTTAGCCCCCAATTTGAGTAAATAGGTCGTCATAGATTTTCCTAAGCCGGTACCGCCGCCGGTTACTACAATCACTTTATCGGCCAATGCGTTGTCGCGTAACATTCCTTCGGTGTTCATCATATTTTTGGACTTTGGTGTGAGAAGGTAAAGGTAGTAATACTAAGGTATAAAACTGATCAAAATTCCTCTGTATCCTTTTTGGAAAAGGATGAGAGGCTTATAGTGACTCTACTCGCAACAACATACTTTCAAGCGTTAAGCCGGGACCGAAGGCTAGTCCAAGTACAGATTTATCATTGTCGCCAACGGTTAAACCTTGCTGGAGGGCTTTCAACACGAATAAAATAGTGGCGGACGACATATTTCCATACTGCTGTAGTATTTGGTAAGCGTAGCGATTATCGTCTTTTTCCATAGATAAAGCCTGCTCAATTACTTGTAAAATGCGCTTACCACCGGGGTGAATAGCGTATAAATCAGGTCTTTCCTGAACGGCGATATCTGCCTCATCAATGTTCCAGCTAATTTGCTGCATCAACTGTTGAGTAAGTTGATAAATACCCTGTTTAATGGCTTCGGGTACGTAGGAGGAAAGCTTCATCTCAAAGCCATGATTTCCAATCTGCCAAGCCATTTCCTGGCTGGCTTCGGGCACCAAATCACAATAGAACTGCTCAATAGCAAGCTGTATAACGTTATCGAACTTTTGCCCGGTAACCAAAGCGGCTGACGAGCCATCGGCAAATAGCGCATTTGCCAGCAGATTGTCCTCATTCTTTCCTTTCTGAAAATGTAAAGTACACAGTTCCGTACACACAATTAGCACGTTAGCATCAGCGTGGGCGCGAACAATACTGTCGGCTACTTTAAGCGCATTGAAGGCCGCGTAACAGCCCATGAAATTAATGGCCGTGCGTTGCACTTGATGCGATAGACCTAACTTATGAATAAGTTCAATATCTACTCCGGGCGCGTACATTCCAGTGCAGCTCACAAAAATTAAATGGGTAATTTGTCGAGCATCAAACTGAGGTAATTGCCGTAAGCAGTTCTTCGCAGCTTTATAACTTAACATTAATGCTTCCTGCTCGTACGTATCCATCCGTTGTTCAATAGAAGGAAATGGCTCTAGGTTAGCTGTGCCAGGATAAAATGAGCGACGACTGGTGTCGCCATAATCAGGTAGTACCGAATGGCGGTACTGAATTCCGCTAGCTCGATACAAAGCATACAATCGCTGCTTCTCTGAAGGATTGAGTTGAAGCACATTTGCCATAAAATCGGCAATGGCAGACTGGGAAGTCCGGTATTCGGGCACTGCTGTACCGAGTGCCGCAATGTAACTTTTCATTGAGTATATAAGCTAAAAAAAACCGACTTGTTTAGGGATTTATACGATTCTTATGTTCTTAGAAAAAGAATATTTAAATTAGAAGGCTAACAGATATACTAAGTAATACTATTTAAAAATGGA
>NZ_JBARYM010000397.1:0-7830 GCF_049647865.1 Tunicatimonas sp.
CTCGCCATCCTTCCATTGCCTGCCAAGCCTGTCGCTCTCGAGCCAACTCCCTGTTTGGTACATTGTGCAGTCATCAACTTACTAATATCTCCGATAGCAAGTCATGTACGGTATATAAAAAAGGGCAAATACTGTTTCACGAAGGCACCCGCCCCCTCGGTGTATTTTGTATCAACCAGGGTAAAGTAAAGGTATACAAGCTAGGTTACGACGGTAAGGAGCAGATTACTCGCATTGCTAATGACGGTGGTTTGCTAGGCTACAAAGCTCTGTTGGCCGAAGAAACCTATCAGGTGTCCGCCGAAACCCTGGAAGACTGTACTATCTGCTTTTTGCCCAAATCTACCTTTTTACAGACCCTGCAAGAATCATCTGATTTTAATCAACAAATTATGAAACAGGTGTGCCACGAGCTAGGGCTGATGACCGAAAATCTTACCAATCAGGCCCAACGAACCGTGCGGGAACGGTTGGCGATCACACTGCTTAAACTGAAGGATACCTACGGAATGGATGCCCAAGACGATGGCCCCATCGAGATCAACCTTACCCGCGACGATCTGGCTAACATGGTAGGCACGGCTACGGAAACGCTGATCCGCTTACTGCACGAATTCAAAGACGATGGTCTGGTTTCAACGCAGGGACGTAAAATTAGGGTGGAAGATTCTCAAGGATTAGTACGAACGGCTAATTTATACTAGAGATGTAGTTTTCTGAAAAATTCGCGATTGTTTGACTTTAGTCATTTTTCTCTTGTTGCGTACTCGGTACTTTGGCGGAATATAAATTTCGTTTGCTATGAACCGAAAGAGAATTCTGCTGTGCCGAAACCAGACTGAGGACTTTAATTCCTTACTACGTTTAACCTCTTATTATTTCAGCTCGAGTAATAATATACTGGTGAACCTTCACCTTAAGTCAAACTCTACGCTGTCGGAAAAGGTATCAACGGCTGAGGTAATGAGTCCGGTAAAAAAGCGCACTCGTTCGGCGATAAGCCGCCTACCGAACCATAAAAGCGGAATTCGCGGCTACGAAGCTACTTTCCGAGATCTACAGCGAGAAGCACAATTTTCGGACATTTTGGTGATAGAGCAAGCTAACTATCAGCAGCTTTGCCAAGAGTATGATATTAAAAAATCGACTCGTTACTCCTTGTTTTCTTGCCCTACTTTGGTCGCTCCCGCCGGAGAAGATCGGGTGAACCACATTATCTTAGTAGACGATGGTAAGCCGGGTACCTACCGTAGGATTAAGCAGATGGCTTGCCTCTTTCCTAAGCTCTGCTTGGCCACCTCTACTACTTTATTCATTACCCGCCCCCCGGATAGTCACGTACCGGCGCAGGAGGAAAAGCTCTGGATAGAGTACTTGAAACTACACTTTGCCCACTTAGCGGTTTACCGAGTTGATCAACGATCGATGCATATGCTACCGGATATGATAGATTATAAAAAGAATGCGTTGCTGATAAGCCCCTCCGATATTTCATCTGCCCCGCTGTATCAGGCACTGGAACCAATAACGCAGTTCAAGCTTATTATTTGATTGTTGTTACGTAGCGGTAAAATCCCGTATCTCCTTTTTGATTTTGATAAAGTGCTCTTTCAGACCATCAAAGTTATTCTCACTGATTAATTGCTTATCCAGCAGAGAACTTCCCATGCCTACCCCAACTGCTCCCGCCGCAAAGAATGCGTGAATATTCTCTCTCGAAACACCCCCGGTAGGCAGTAACTTAATCTCATTGAGTGGAGCCAAAATATCTTTTATGAAATGCGCCCCTAGCTGTGTTGCCGGAAATATTTTTACTGCTGAGGCACCCCAGGTCCAGGCCTGATAAATTTCGGTAGGTGAATAGGCACCGGGAAAAACCGGTATTTGTTGAGCTACCGCGCGCTTCACTACTTCTTCCACCAAAACGGGGGTTACGATGAACTGCGCTCCCGAATCAAGAGCACTAGTAAGATCACCCATGGTGCATATTGTTCCTGCTCCGATATTCATATTAGGAAACTCTTTCCTAAGTGCCGAGATTGTTTCGGGGGCATCTAGTGTATTCATCGTAATTTCTAATGTAGTCAGCCCGGCTTCTTGATAGGCCTGGGCGATGGGCTGGACTACTGTCAAAGGTAAGCCCCGGATAATACCCACGATAGGTGCGTTATGAAAGTGTTCCCAGGAGAACGATGCGTTAGTTGCCATGTGGTGCTACCATCGTTAGACGGCTATTTGTAAATGATTGGGCATAATAAATGCTTCCAGTTGATCTACTTCTCCGTAATATTCTCCGTCTATCTGGAAAGGAACCGATTGTTGGCAGCGCACTTTTACCCGAGTAGTAGTTACAAACTCCATAAAATCAGAATCTAAGTTAGGTTCATCACGAAGTGTCTGAGCAATATCAATCACATTAAATTTTTTGAAAATCAGCACCTCAAACTTACCGTCGTCCATTTTTCCGTCTGGATTTACCCGGGCCCCAGTGCCGTAATGCTCAGCATTGGCCAAAGCTAATAAAATGCCTTTCCGGTGTAGTGTACCTTCATCAGTAGTTATCTCAAAGTTAAAGGGCATTTTGCTCTTAATTAGAGTGGGAATAGATTGAAGTGCGTAACCTAACTTTCCCCGCAGTTGGCCCGATTCATAGTTTTTTACTAGCTCGGCGTTAAGGCCTAAGTCACTAATATGGAGACATAGATCATTATTGACACAAATTACGTCGATCTTGCGTAAACGATTTCCGAAAGCAGTTTCAATGGCTTCTTCAGCCACTTCGCTGATACCCAGGTTATAAGCTAACCCATTGGCTGATCCTGTAGGTAGAATACCCAGTGGAATATGCTGGTCGCGCAGGGTTTCTGCCAGCATTTTAATGGTACCATCGCCCCCCGCTACCAAAACCCGATCGGCCTCAAAGGTGTTAAGGAGTTCAGCGATCTTCTCTGGGTCTTGCTTTCCAGTGGTATGATACGTTCTGAGCTCCAGGTCACGCTGGGTTGCCTGCTGCTCTACTTTTTGAATAACTTCCTCTTTATCGGTATCACCGGAAATAGGATTCACGACAAATAAAACTTTGCTGGGCTGTTCCATTACACAAAAAAATTATCAACCTAACAATTAATAAAAGTTGAAAAAAATAAATCTAAAACTATACCGAGGGTACGCCAACGACCAAGAAGTTATTGTCTTCGGTCACATTTTCCGTTCTCACCTACCTTCGGTTTCTACGCTGGAAAACGGAAAATTCAGACATGCTTGGGCGATTGTTCGTATGTTCCGAATTAAACCCTTAAGTAACACAAAAGTTATTTTTTCGCTTAATGGTTGGGAAGTTTCTTCCAAAACTACCAGCGATGGGTACTTCCGGTTTAATCTTCCACTGGAAAAATCGCTACCCAGTGGTTGGCATTCGTTTAGCATTCGCTGCCAAGTAGACGGACAGCAACTGGAAGAGCAGGGGGAGCTATTAAAACCGTTCCCAAGCCAGTTGGGGGTTATCTCCGATATTGATGATACTTTTCTGATTTCGTACAGCAACCGGGTGTTCAGGAAGCTGTACGTTATGCTGTTTCGTAACGTAAACCGGCGAAGGATTTTTGACGACGTGGTAGATCACTATCAGGCGTTAAGTAGATCGGGGCAAGACAATGAGGAAGCTTCTAACGCTTTCTTCTACGTATCCAGTAGCGAGTGGAATTTGTATTCATTTATTACGCGCTTTGCCGAGATTCATCAACTACCCAAAGCCGTTATCAAGCTCAAAAAGATTAAGACTAGCCTAGCTGATTTTCTGATGACGGGCCGGGGCAGCCACGATCATAAATTTATCAAAATTAAAGATATTATCACCTTCTATCCTCGCCTGGATTACGTGCTACTAGGCGATGATTCTCAGCACGATCCGTATCTCTACGAACGAGTAAGCAAACACTTCCCACTGAACGTAAAAGCCATTTATATCCGCCAAACGGGCAAAAGTCCTAACAAGAAAGTCGAAAAAGTACTAGCTAATATTCAAGATCTAGACGTAGAGGTGTGTTACTTTCAAGATAGCCAAAAAGCCATTGCTCACTCCAAAAAAATTGGAATCATCTAAGTTAAGCCTGATAAAGTAGAGGAAAAAACTGCCCTTCCATCGTATTGCCCTTTTTAATCGGGGGAACACCCGTTAGCACTTCATCGTTGGAGTCGGACTGGGTGCCATCAGCGAATACGTTAAGTACCAACGCCCGACGGGAACGCTCGGAATGGTTGGCGTAGGAGCCGTGCACCGTCAGTGGATGGTGAAAGGAGCCGTAGCCGCGCTTCATCTCTACCGGAACGGGCTTAAACCCTGCCTTTTGCTCTTCCGTGAGGTAATCCATCACCCCTTCCATATCTCCGGCTAACTCGGGCTTGTCGAGTAAGCCCCAACGGTGGCTACCCGGTACGTAGTGCAAGCAACCATTCTCGGTAGAAGCATCGTCCAAGCCTACCCAGCAGGTGAGGTGCTGCATCGGAACGGTACGCGTCCAGTACGAATAATCCTGGTGCCAGGCAACCACTCCGCCGTGCCGGGCGGGTTTGCAGAAGAGCTGGTCGTGCCAAAAGCGAACCGAAGCATCGCCCAGTAACTGACTGGCCGCCATCACAAAGGCGGGGTTCCACAAAATATCGTGAAAACCGGGTTTGATACGCCAATGCCCCAGCGAGTGAAACAAGGTGGCATTAGGATCAGCAGATTCGTTGGAATGAAACTCGTAGAATAACGAATTTCCGGGATGGTCAGGGTCGGTAAGGTCTTCTAATTCGTCCCGTAATTGGTCAACCTGCCATTCTCCCAGCAGTTTAACATCGGATAAATAACCATTTTCCTGAAAGAACGCTACCTGCTCATCGCTGAGTTGGTACTGCTCCCACTCCTCAGGATTCTGGGGCCATTTGAATAAGTCAGAGATTAATTCGTGAACATTGGATAAGTCTTGGACAGTCGTGGTTGACATAGTACGATTTTTTTCAGATCGAGAATAATAAGCTACGCCAGAATATCCTTCACCACGTGTCCGTGCACATCGGTAAGACGGTAGCGGCGCCCTTGGTGCTTAAAGGTAAGCTGCTCGTGATTTACTCCCAGCAGGTGCAGCAAAGTTGCTTGGAAGTCGTGGACGTGCACTCCGTTGCTGGTAACATTATAACTAAATTCGTCGGTTTCGCCGTGCACCATTCCAGGTTTTACTCCGGCCCCGGCCATCCACATGGTGAAGCAGCCCGGGTGGTGATCGCGCCCGTAGTCATCCTTGGTCAAGCGACCCTGAGAAAAGCTAGTCCGGCCAAACTCTCCGCCCCAGACCACTAGCGTATCTTCCAGCAACCCGCGTTGCTTCAGGTCTTTGAGCAATCCGGCAGTAGCCTGATCGGTGCTGAGGGCTTGCCGTTTGATGCCCGCGGGAAGTCCGCCGTGCTGATCCCAGCCCATGTGGTAGAGCTGAATAAACTTTACATCACGTTCGGCCAGCCGGCGCGCTAGTAAGCAGTTGGCGGCGTACGTGCCAGGCTTCCGCGCGTCTTCGCCGTACAGTTCGTACACGTGGTCGGGTTCGTTATCCACCTCTACCGCTTCGGGTACCGAGGTTTGCATCCGGTAAGCCATTTCGTACTGAGTAATCTTGGAGTGAATCTCGGGATCGCCCCAGATACCGTACTGGTGCTCGTTCATCTCTTTAATATAATTCAGTGCCCGGCGACGATCTTCTTGGTGCACTCCGTAGGGATTATTCAGATACAGCACTGGATCTTTTCCCGAGCGGAACTGTACTCCCTGATGGTGGGAAGCCAAAAAACCATTGCCCCAAGCGGCCGAACTCAGTGGTTGGGCACCTCCGCCCTTGGAGATAAGCACAATGAAGTGCGGCAGGTTTTCATTGTCCGAGCCTAAACCGTAGCTCAGCCAGGAACCCATGCTGGGCCGTCCGCTTAGTTGAGAACCGGTTTGCATAAACATCACGGCGGGTTCGTGATTGATGGCTTCGGTGTACATCGATTTAATAATACACATATCATCCACCACCTGCGAGGTGTACGGAAACAGTTCGCTCACCCAAGCTCCCGCCTGCCCGTACTGCTTAAAGTCATAGATAGATTTGACCAGCGGGAAGGTAGATTGTCCGGTAACCATGCCCGAATTGCGCTGGGTACCCTTTACCGAGTCGGGAATTTCCTGTCCGTGCCACTTAGCTAATGCCGGTTTGTAGTCGAAGGTTTCTATCTGAGATGGCCCGCCACTCTGAAATAAGTAGATGATTCGTTTAGCTTTTGCCGGAAAATGCGGTCCTGAAACGATTCCTCCGGTGGAAGACGATGTAGCCAGTGCCTCAGCGGGGTTGAGTAGATTGCCCAACGCTAGCGCGCCAAAGCCTAAACTGCTTTGTTTCAAAAAATCTCGGCGGGACTGCCGCAGTTGTAATCGCTTTATTTCTTCCATGATTCTATTGTCGGGTATACGCTTCGTTGGTGTTCATAATCGCATTAGAAACGGTAGCTAGTGCGGCCACTTGCGCGGTAGGTAAGGAGGTATCCCCAGTTGATTCGCCAATAGCCAAGTAAGCAGTGGCATCCTCGGGCCGACTTTCGAAGCGATGCACTTCTTTCCGATAGAATTCGGTAAGCATACGCATTTCCGGTTCATCGGGCACGCGCCCGGTAATTAGCCGGAACGCTTTCTCCAGTTGCTGCTCTACTGCCGATTGATTTTCCTGCATCAATCGTTCGGCCAGGGCGCGGGATGCTTCCAGATACTGAGGATCGTTCAAAAGCACCAGTGCTTGTAGCGGGGTGCTGGTGGTTCGTCGGCGTACCGTGCAGACGCTTCGATCCGATACATCAAAAATCAGCATCGACGGGGGAGGGGAGGTTCTTTTCCAAACGGTGTATAAGCTGCGCCGGTACAGACCATCACCTGGCTCCTGCAAATACTGATACCGCCAGCCTTTGTTACTCAACTCATCCCACAGTCCGGCGGGTTGATAGGGGTACACGCTGGCTCCGCCCACGGTATCTACCAAAAGTCCACTGATTGCTAAGGCATTATCGCGGATCATCTCGGCGGGTAGCCGGAACCGAGGGCCACGGGCTAAAAGTGTATTGTTGGGGTCTCGCTCGGCTGATTCGGGGGTGATGACGGAACTCTGGCGGTAGGTAGCCGACATCACAATGAGTTTGTGCAGAGCTTTTATGTCCCAGTCCGATTCTGCGAAAGTAACCGCTAGCCAGTCCAGCAACTCCGGGTGACTGGGTAGTGCTCCCTGATTGCCAAAATCTTCGGAAGTCTCGACTAAACCTTGTCCGAAGTGCATCTGCCAAACACGATTCACGAACACCCGAGCGGTGATAGGGTTGTCATCATCAAACATCCACTGGGTCAGCCCTAGCCGGTTGCGGGGAAATTCTTCACCGAAGGATAAGACCGTTTCCGGCACTCCGGGTTGCACTTCTTGGGTGGGGGAATCGTACAGCCCTCGGTCTAGTACGTAAGTGGGGCGCGGCTCTTCCAAGTCGCCCATCACCATGATTTCGGGAATCTGGTTTATCAGGTCGTTTATCTTCACTCGCTGGTGGTGCAAACTATCTCGGAGCATTTTTGCCGAAGCATCCGCCCGCATCCAGTAGTGTTCCTGCAAAAGTGAGCTTTGCTTATCTGATTCCTGATTATTGATAACTGCGGTAGCTTCTGCTGGATTGTACTCGTACAGCACTTCTAAGCCGGTTAGCGCCCGGTCGTAAATCTTAATTTCATCAATTCCCCCGTCTTTAAACGGAATAATATGCGTACGCTGACCCAAAGTAAAC
>NZ_JBARYM010000398.1:0-5002 GCF_049647865.1 Tunicatimonas sp.
AAATTGGAATGCAAATATGAAATCTTATCACCTTATTTCCAACAAACCACTTTAGTTTTTTCTTTTAATTCCGCTAGTCAAATACTACTTCCGGCTACAGAGTTGGTATAATACGCTTTTAATCCTAGCTTTGAATCTGAAAACGAACGCATATGGCAACAGAGAATTCAGCACAAACCTTACTAGAATTTGAGAAACCAGTCGTTGAGCTTGAAGAGCGGTTAGCTGAGATGAAGCGAATGGCAACTGAGAATGGAGTAGATGTAAGTGATGCTGTCAAGACCTTAGAGGAGAAAATTCAGCGTCTGAAAGAAGATACATACTCTAACCTAACCCGATGGCAGCGAGTGCAACTCTCTCGCCACCCCGATCGCCCTTACACGCTGGACTATATTTATGAGCTTTGTGATGATTTTATCGAACTTCATGGCGACCGCACGGTGAAAGATGATAAGGCAATGGTAGGCGGCCTGGGACACATCGATGGACAAACGTTTATGCTGCTCGGACAGCAGAAAGGACGAAACACCAAACTTCGCCAGATACGTAACTTCGGCATGGCCAATCCTGAAGGGTACCGCAAGGCACTGCGCCTTATGAAGATTGCTGAGAAATTTAACAAACCTATTATCGCTTTCATCGATACTCCGGGGGCATTTCCTGGTATTGAAGCTGAAGAGCGGGGCCAGGGTGAGGCCATTGCTCGCAATTTGCGGGAGATGTTTATGCTAAAGGTTCCGGTCATTTGTATTATCATTGGCGAAGGAGCCTCAGGAGGAGCGCTAGGTATTGCCATTGGCGATCAGGTAGTAATGTTAGAAAACACCTGGTACTCCGTAATCTCCCCCGAGTCATGCTCATCTATTCTGTGGCGGAGTTGGGATTTTAAGGAGCAAGCGGCCGAAGCACTCAAACTCACCGCGCAGGACATGCATCACTTTCAGATGGTAGATGGAATTATTGATGAGCCGCTAGGAGGAGCACACCATGATATGAAGTGGCAAAGTCAGAAGATAAAGGAGTATATCTTCTCTACTTTAGAAGGGTTAAATAACCTTTCCCCCGAAGACCGAATTCAAAAGCGTATTAATAAGTTTACCACAATTGGGGTAGTACAGTAATCCCAGAAAACTATTCTGCCTACTGCTATGCTGAAAAGTTCGGAGGAAGCGGAACCACGTCGCCAGAAACTAGGATTAGTGCTCTCTGGTGGCGGAGCAAGAGGTATTGCTCACTTGGGCATATTAAAAGTATTGGACGAAATTGGTATACGGATAGATGCTATTGCGGGAAGTAGCTCAGGAGCCATTGCTGGGGCGATGTACGCCAGTGGCTATTCTCCTGATGATATTCTACAGATTATTAACGAAACTAATTTTTTCAAACTGATTCGTCCGGCCATCAGCAAAACTGGTCTATTAAAAATGGACAGTGCCGAGTGGTTATACCAGAAGTACTTTACTGAAAATTCTTTTGAGGGGCTACAAATTCCGCTAACTATCAATGCCACAGACCTGTACAAGGGGAAGGCGGTTTATTTTACTAAAGGCGCGCTTATTCGCCCGCTAATGGCTTCTACTTGCATTCCCGTTATGTTTGAACCTACCTTAGTAAATGGAAGGCTGTACGTAGACGGTGGGTTGTTGAATAACTTTCCGGCTGAAGCTTTAATTGGTACGTGCGATAAAATTATTGGTCTTCATTGTAACCCAATTGATGATTCTTTTCGAGTAATGAACTTGAAAACAATGCTTGAGAGAACATTTTTACTCACTATTAATGCCAACTCATACTCTCGCCGAAAGTACTGCGACTTCTTTATAGAACCCCCAGCCCTGAAGACCTATCAAATTTTTGAACTGGGAAAAGCGGACGAAATATTTCAAATTGGGTACGATTACGCTAAATCTTTGGAGGCAGAGCTTACTCGCTTCTGGCTAAACCTACAATCAACAATCTACTAGCCATGTGGAAAATTATCGCGAAGATTATCTTAGGTATTTCTGGTTGGTCTTATAATAAGAACTTTCCCAAACATATTAAAAAAGGAGTCATGATTGCGGCCCCTCATACCAGTAATTGGGACATTTTCTACGCGCTTTCGGCACTCAGACTTATGGGTATACCGGTTCGTTTTACCATTAAAAAAGAGTGGATGAAGCCACCGATAGGAATTATTCTTAGAGCCTTGGGGGCAATCCCTATTAACCGAAGACAGCAGGGACTTAAGCGGGAAAGTATGGTAGATGCTATGGTGCGGCTGTTTGATGAGCGTGACCATCTGATTGTTCTGGTAACTCCAGAGGGAACCCGTAAGTACGCTAAGCGTTGGCGATCCGGTTTCTATCACGTAGCCAAACAAGCCAATGTGCCCATCCTTCTTGGTTATCTGGATTATGCTAAGAAAGAAGCGGGCATTCTTATGGAGCCCTTTTACCCCTCAGACGATGTAGACCAAGATGTTAAAAAGATCAAGGAAAAATATCGCGGCTTCCAAGCTCGCCACCCGGAACAGGGAATTTATTAATACATAATGTACTAAACATTGGTGTCTAAAGCAATCATATTAAATTTGTTGTAACTACAATAGTCGTAGATACGTAATTTTATGTAAATTATATCACTATGAAAGCTATTAGAATCACTTATTATGTCGCACTTAGTTTATTCACTCTACTAATGCTTCTTTCTGCTTCTAATTACTTCTTTAACTACAAAGATATCCAGGAAGCTTTCCAATCATTAGGCCATCCGGTTCATCTTATTTACCCCCTAGCAATTGCTAAACTACTAGGGCTGATCGCCATCTGGACTAAGCAGTCAGTAGTTCTTAAGGAGTGGGCCTACGCTGGGTTCTTTTTCAATATAGTCTTAGCCGCTTCCGCTCATATTAGTGTGGGCGATGGTCAAGCTGCGGGAGCATTTATAGCACTATTACTACTAACCATTGCCTATTTTACTGAAAAGAAAGTATTTCCTCAGAAGGCGCTAGTAAAAGCATAAGTCGGCAGAAACTACTAAGCTAAACCTATTCTTCTACCCGAACTAAGAAGTGTTTTTTCTTTCCGCGCTGCACCAGCAGGTATTTACCCTGAAGTAGTGGAAAATTTACTTCAGCATCGGAGGAGGTGATTTTCTCTTTATTGATACTAACTCCGCCCTGCTGAATCATCCGCCGAGCTTCTCCCTTAGATTTAAATACCAACTGGTGGGTAGTTTCGGATAACAGATCCACCACACTACCTGTGGCTTCGTACTCGCTACGCGAAATAGTTTCCTGAGGCAATCCTTCAAAAACCTCTAGTAAAGTCTTTTCGTCGATACTTCGTATCTTCTCTAAGGCCGCGTTTCCGAACAAAATTGTGGAAGCAACGCGAGCATTTTCAAAATCTTCGGTTGAATGAATACGAGTCGTCAGTTCTTCGGCTAACGCCCGCTTAGCTTCATTTGGGTTAGGCATTTGCTCCAATGCCTCAACTTCTTCCTGGCTTTTAAGCGAGAACACCCGCAGCAAACGCGACAAGTCATCATCAGCCACATTCAACCAAAACTGATAAAATTTGTAGGGGGAAGTCATATCAGCATCTAGCCATACGTTGCCCGACTCGGACTTACCAAACTTGGTTCCGTCGGATTTGGTGATGAGCGGGGCAGTTAGGGCAAACGCATCTCCCGATGCCTTTCGGCGAATAAACTCCGTCCCTGTTGTGATATTACCCCACTGATCAGACCCACCCATTTGGAGTTTCACTCCGTGGTGTTGGTACAGATGGTAGAAATCGTAACCTTGCAGCAGTTGGTACGAAAACTCAGTAAATGAAAGTCCGGTTTCTAATCGCTTTTTCACCGAATCTTTTGCCATCATGTAGTTGACAGTCAAATGCTTACCGGCATCTCGCAAAAAATCCAGAAACCCAATTTTTCCGAACCAGTCGTAGTTATTCACTAAAATAGCTTGATTTTCAGCAGCAGCATCAAAATCCAGAAATTTTTCTAGTTGCTTTCGCACTCCAGCTTGGTTCTCCCGTAGCGTACCTTCATCCAGCAAATTTCGTTCGGCTGATTTTCCTGAGGGGTCGCCAACCATACCAGTAGCTCCTCCTACTAAAGCAATTGGTTGATGACCGCTTCGTTGCAGATGCACTAATAGCATTACCGTAGCCAAATTACCAATATGGAGCGACTTAGCCGTCGGATCAAACCCGATGTAGCCCAATGTCTTCTGTTTAGCAAGTTGCTCCTCAGCACCAGGAGTCATGTCATGAATCATACCCCGCCAGCGCAGTTCTTTTATGAAATCAGCTAAATTAGGCATACTGAATAGTTTTGTTGAAAGGGCGGTTTATTACCCTACTTTAAGCAGTTGCAAATATAGAATTTCATTACACAAAGTGTAAAGGTGTTGTGGTGTTAATGTGTTTTGGACTATTAGATACTCCACACACTTGAACATTACGCGGCGGGGCCGCCCCGGCAATCACCTAAACACTTAAATACTTGAATACCCCAACACTATGTCATTCATTCAAACTATTCCTTTCACATTACGTTAAAGCACTTAATATTTTTTTCCTAATTTATCATGGTCAAACTCCCCGGATACGCTAAGTATCTAATTGTGCTAGCGGCTATCGTTCTTACCGCTTACGTGCTTATTATCGCCAAATCTATCCTTAGTCCAGTATTCACAGCACTAATTCTCGCGCTGCTTTTGCATCCGGTAAGTGCATGGCTAGAGCGGCTTAGAATTCCGAGAGGTATAAGTTCACTACTTTCTATTGTATTTGTGGTATTGGTTTTAGCTGGCCTGTCTTACTTTTTCTCTGCTCAGGTACGCAGCATTGGCCGCGACCTCAATACTATTGAAGCGAAATTTAATCAGGTTATTGACCGAAGTTCAGAATGGATGGCGGGTACTATCGGTATTGAACCCCAGGAGCAAACGAACTATCTGAAAGATTCTATTACTAGCCTACTCCGGGGAAGCACTTCTTTTTTAACC
>NZ_JBARYM010000399.1:0-2666 GCF_049647865.1 Tunicatimonas sp.
GCATCCTCCCAGTTCCAGGCATCCAGTTGCATCACGGAAGAAGTACCCGGAATGATACCACCCTGCGGAGTAGTCTGTGCCAATAAAATACCATTGAAGCGCAGGGTAGGAATAATTTCCGAATCAGTATTGTAGGAGATTACGGCTCGGATGTTAGGGTTCAACATACCTCGTTCGGCTTCGTCCACGGTGGCACCCACGGCACCAATTTCTTTCAAACCCACGGTGGTGTTAGGAAGAATAAAACCCGGATAAATATGTTGCCCTTCTGCGGGAAGTATCTGGTAGTCGGATAAATCCATATCCTCCAGTACACTGGTTTCGGCCACCATCTCGATGTTACCATCTCGAATAGCCACGGCCCCATTTTCAATCACCTCACCATTGCCCACGTGTACGGTAGCTCCGGCCAAAATAATTGGTTGCGACTGAGGCTCACCCGGGGAGGGTACTTGTGCCCAAGTGTTCAGGCTGATTAGTGAAAAGAAAAGAATTGCTATAAAATATTTCATGGTGGTTCTTTTGGTTGAGACGCAAAATATCGCATCTGTACTATCTATATTAGTGTATATGTTCCGTATGGCCGAATCCGACATCTTCGCAGTGGAATAGCTGTTGAAGAGTGCGGCTGGCTGCTTGGGTAGATGCGCCGTTCTTTTTAGCATCCTGCATCTTCTGAACTAAGCGAGCCCGTTGTTCGGCTACCCACTCTTCTTTTTCCGCATTAGCTTCCACATCGTAATAAACTTTCCCATCTACCATCGTCTTTTCGGCCTGAGCGTAAATAGACAGTGGATTATCCGTCCAAAGTACTAAGTCCGCATCTTTACCCACTTTAATACTGCCCATCTGATCTTCTAAGTGTAGTAGTATGGCTGGATTTAGGGTGACCATTTTCCAGGCATCTTCTTCCGACATTCCTCCGTATTTCACCGATTTAGCCGCTTCCTGATTAAGGCGACGGGCCATTTCGGCATCATCAGAGTTGATTGCTACCGTTACCCCGGCCATATTCATCAGGGTAGGGTTATACGGAATAGCGTAGCGCACTTCAAATTTATAGGCCCACCAGTCGGCAAAGGTTGAACCGTAGGCCCCGTGCTCAGCCATTTTATCGGCTACTTTGTACCCTTCCAGAATATGAGTGAATGTATTCACGTTAAAATCAAATTGGTCAGCTACGTGCATCAGCATGTTAATTTCGGACTGAACGTAAGAGTGGCAAGTAATAAAGCGTTCGCTCTTCAGAACTTCCACTAAAGCTTCCAGTGCCAGATCGCGACGGGGTGCAGGAGTTTGTTCCTTCTGACGGTTGGATAAACCTTCGTATTCCTGCCAGGCTTGATCGTATTCTTCGGCACGGGTGAAAGCATCTAAAAATACCTGTTCTACGCCCATGCGGGTTTGCGGGTAGCGAATTGAACTGTTGTTGCTGGAACGTTTTACGTTTTCACCCAGCGCAAACTTGATATGTTCGTCCGCTCCTTCAATTAGCATCTCCTGCGGCGACGAACCCCAGCGCATTTTTACCAAAGCCGACTGCCCACCAATCGGATTAGCCGAACCGTGTAGTAACTGAGAAGCGGTTACTCCCCCAGCCAATTGGCGATAAATATTAATATCGTCGGATTCAACAACGTCTCTCATTCGCACCATAGCCGAATTGGTGGCTACGTCGTTCACGCTAGAGAGAGCGATGTGGGAGTGTTCGTCGATGATACCGCTGGTGAGGTGTTTGCCGCTACCATCAATCACTGTAGCTCCGTTAGCCGAAAGATCTTCACCAACTTCTGCAATTTTACCATCTTGAACCAGCACATCGGTATTTTCTATAATGCCCTGATCTTCGTTGGTCCAAACGGTGGCCCCCTGAATGAGATACGTGGTAGCTTCGGGCACACGCTGCTGACTGCCGTAGGGCAAAAACGGATAAACAATCTCGGCTAAGTCATTAGGGTCAACCGCCTTATCATCAGTAGGTTTCTCATCAGTTTTCTCCAGAGGATTCTGGTAATTGGCTTCCCACGCAACCCATTCGCCGCTGGGTAGTTTGCCCCGGCCTTGCAGTTTCTGCCCTTCAATCCAACCGGAAAGGCGGATTCGTTCGCTCTTTTCCGCGTCGGGCGCAAATGCCAGAGTAACCGTTTCTTTCGCTACTTCGGAAGTAACATCAATCTTGGTGGTATCGTCGGGCACGATCTGAAACTTGAGTTCACCGGGTTTGCCACTTACTTGCAGTGGATAGCTTTCGTTACCCACAGCTAAGGTATATTCGCCCCGCAAATCACTAGCATCCATTTCGTTGATGACAAAGGCTTTTCCCTGAATCCAGTTTTCGTAAATCTGCGCATCTTCTTGAAAGATGTTATCCGACGTGATGATGAAGTTCGCAATAGCCCCTTCCTTCAAGCTTCCCAGTTGATCGCTGGCCCGGATCATTTGGGCGGGAGCGGAGGTGAGAGCCTTCAGCGCGACATTCTCCGGTAGTCCGTACTGAACGGCTTTTCGCAGGTTTTTCAAAAATGTCTTGCTATTTGTGCTACCTTCCGCTGTAATGGCAAAAGAGATACCTTCTTGGGCCAGCATGGCTAAGTTGGCGGGAGCGCGCTCCCAGTGCATCATGTCAGCCAAGTCAACATTCTCGGCATCGTAGGGATCATCTACAT
>NZ_JBARYM010000400.1:0-3631 GCF_049647865.1 Tunicatimonas sp.
TTTATGATCTTCTTCAAACTGTTGATAGAGATCAGGAAAATCCTTTAAGATTTTAGCCACTGTTAATGGATCTACTTTATGAACACTACCTGTTTCTAAATCCAATAGAAAGTAAGTAGCTAAGGGAAATGTAGTCACTAGGCTTCCAATGGCCCCAGCAGTTTTCTTGTAGTTATCTCCGGCTCCCAAAAAGTAGCTGTATCTACCGTACTCTAAGATTCGGCTGTAGAGCACCACTGGTAGGCTAATGTAGTTTCGGGAACTGATGTATACGTGCTTACCATCGTAGAATCCCCACATACTGCGTCGTATCTCCTGTCGGCGCTTCACCGGAATATCCCACTCAATACTAATATTACCTGCCGAAACGTAGAAGCGATCCTCTGCTAGGTCAAACTCGGATGCAGTATAGGTGTAATGAAGCGGGTCGATGGAATCGGTAGGAGAATAGTAGATGAAAACCTGGGCGGGAATAGGCCGGTTGTGAAGAAAATTGTAGAAGCTATTGTAAATGCCAACTTTTAGATCGGTTGTTTGGGCAATACACACATACGTTGATGACACCAAAAAGCCAGTGAGTAGTCCAGCCACAACTGATACGCCTATCTGATATTTCTCTTTGCCATGCTACCTAATTTACTTAGAAAGCATCAGTATTCCAAGCGATTTCAGTAATGGCATACTGGTCCAAAAGGCGAAGAAAGTAGTAGAGGGCCAGAGTAAGTTTATAGTGCGGAAGTGACTCATCTAAGGCCATTATTCTGAAGAAGTTCTGCTAACAAAATATGGCAAATATGCCTTGTTACATTATATTTGCCGCCCAGCGGTATGATTAAAACCCTTAACTTTGCCCAAAGGATATGCTACGTGAGTTAGTTTACCAAACAATAATGTTCTTTCAAAATTCTGCGGCGCCCTTCTTTTACCCAACCATCATCTTACAACTACTTCTATTAAAAGAAGACCGATGAGCAAAATATTTCTCTTAGTAGTATGTCTACTAACTATCTCGCTTGCGAAAGGGCAAGTTTTTACGGAAAGAGTTGATGGTGAATCCATATCATCTGGGCAGTCGTATTTTAACGATACGCTGAAGAAAGAAGCAACAGCTACTAAGGATTATATTGGGTTTTATCAAAAATACATTAGCGGAATTAGAGGAAGAAGCTGCCCTATGTATCCGAGTTGCTCAAACTACGGACTTAAGACCTTTACCGAAACTAATTTTGCTTCGGCATTTATTCTTACTTCTGATCGTCTACTACGGTGTGGGCACGATCACGATAATTATGCTCTGACACTGCGGTCCAATGGGTTCCGGTTTTTAGATTACCCTCACTACGATCCCCCTCCCCAAGCGTTATACTATACTCGTAATACGTATTCCTTCGCGTATTCCGATACATTAAAAGATAATAATGATAGCATTACTGACTTTATTAAAAGGTTGATCAATACTGGATATTACCGCGAGGCTTTGCTAGAAATAATGAGAGTGGAGTTTCAATCTTCATCATTTAGTATTGAGCTCTTTATCAATAAAATCATTTGCTTAAAGGCACTAGAAGAGTACGAAAAAGCTATCTTTGACTACGAAACAAAGTGTCCTCCTGAACACCAGCGAAACGCTGAATTATTATATCAACTTTCTGTAATACAGTATAAACTTCAAAACTATCAACAGTCTTTATATTATGATTCGCTAGCTATAACTTCTTGTAACGATTGTTTCTTTAAACCAAAATTAATTTCTTTACAGGGACTGATCCACGCTAGAGAATATGAGTGGCAAAATTCTCGTAATGCTTTTAAATCCTTACAGGACTATGAAGGGTACGAAGGTCTCAGTCGAGCGAATATTGCTATCTTAGAGAAAGAAAAACAGTTTAAAGTCAAGAACCCAACGCTTGCTGGGGTGATGTCAATTATACCCGGAGCAGGCTATGCTTACGCTGGGCACAGACAAACCGCTGTAACTGCACTATTAGTAAATGGATTGCTAGCTTACGCTACGTATACGAGCGTAAAAAATGAGAATTACGGAATAGGAATACTGACTGGGATTTTTAATTTAACATTTTACATAGGAAACATACAAGGTGCGGTAAAAAGTGCACAACGGTTCAATGCCAACCAAAAACAAGATATTATCAATAAACTTGAGTATAATATTAATCTATAGTAACCAAATCACAGTAATATGACCCGTAGAATCCTCAATTCAGTGTACGCAAAGCCATTAGCTTTGCTTTTAGTAGCTTCCATGCTCAGTTTGTCATTCAAGATGAACAATGTAGCAGAGGTAGTTTTGAAAGCTGGTACTTCAATTCCTCTTGAGACGGTTTCAATGATACAATCTGACCTGATTACTGTTGGTCAGACCATTGATTTTGTAGTAAGCCGGGATGTTGAAGTTAACGAACGGATAGTGATTCCGAGCGGATCGCTAGCCAAAGGGCAAGTAATCAGAGCTCAACAGCCTAGAGCCATTGGTAAAGAAGGCTTTTTTGAAATTCGGATTAAATCAGTGGTAGCGGTAGATGGTCAGGAAGTATTTTTGACCGGGGGTAATGTTTATCAAGAAGGTGAAGATAAGCAAACATTGTCTATCGTACTGGGAGTATTTCTTTGCATTCTTTTCCTATTGATAAAAGGAAAAAACGCTCAAGTGCCGCCCGGCTTTCAAATAGATGCATCAGTAGCTAGTACTACGACTATCGAGACTTAAACTAAGTTTTTAATAATCTAAATCAGGAATATACAGCGTATGAGTTAACTATTCATCCGCTGTATAATCTTAGCTTGGTAGCTTGGCGTAACCGCTATCTCATTCTAATTTTGGAGTACGAATTTGTGAGTAACTATACTATCATAATATGTGAAGCAAAAGATGTACTGCCTGTAGTGCTTATGTCTATTCTGATAGGTGCCTCCGCTTCAAAAGTGTTTGCTCAAGAAGTGCCCTCGCTGTATGAGGAAATAGTTCAGGTGATAGAAACTGAATTGGGCTATGTTTACGACTCCACTAGCAATCAGCGTCGTAAGCCCGTTCATGCTACGTCAAGCGATAGCAGTCCTTCACCGGGAATTCACGACCATTTTCTAATCATTGACAATCCTTCACCATTAGTGTTTTTGAATGGCAAACAAGTAGAAATCTTGTCGTTAAAAAAATATTTGGCCACGGAGACAACCGATATCTAGGTATTGTCTCCTAATGATTCAGCTACAATCTTATATGGTACTCGGGGTATGGCTCAAGGGGTGCTCCTTGTGAGTATTGATGATTAAAGGAGTAGGTTTCTATCTACAAAGGTGTGTTTGTAAAGTGTCAGCTTAATACCTTATAAGCGTTTCAGATGCCTAGTCTTAACACCTATCTCAGTAACTTATTCAAGCCTTCGGCCTCAAATAGTATTTTGCCGATTTTAACGGTAGACCAGCCTTCTAACAAGCGATACGTAAAGTGTGCAATTCCTTCTTCCAGTTGGCACTCGATATAATACCGCTTGATGTGATTTTTACTATTATCAATTTGGTTTTCTAAATGCAGCAGATGCGTAGAAATGAAAAATAGTGAGCCGGTAAACTTAAACAAACTAGTAACAGTGGTCAGCGTAATCTCCTGAGC
>NZ_JBARYM010000401.1:0-1706 GCF_049647865.1 Tunicatimonas sp.
ACCATATCCATACTACCTATTATACTGGCAGCTACGTATCAAGTCGGACTAACTGCGACGGGCGAAACGCCGATTCTGGGAATACACCTAATTGAGCTTAGTTTTTCTATTATAGTTTTTTTAGTCTTTGATTTAAAGGAAAAGAGCTACCTGCTCCCAATACTAATTATAAACGCTCTGATTATTGCTAGCTATCCATATACTGTTGGGTGGTGGGAACCAACAATTGACGCAGCAATCATTAGGGAGGGGTACATAGGTATTTTAGCTCTTTGCATAGGTATTTTCTTCACATTTGCAAATGTATTTGTCCTAGTTCAGCAAAATCTGTTATCTGAAAACAAAACCGCTCAACTGCTTAGTGAAGCGCAAGAAACGAATGAAAAAGCCAAACAGTCCGAACAGGAACTGAAACAAAGTTTAAAACAATTAGAACATGCTCAGAACGAAGAGAAGCAACGACAGTGGGTATCCGAAGGCCTGGCTCAAACTGTTGGTATACTCCGAGAGCACAATGATATGCAGCACATGGGCGACCGAATTATTGCTCATATTGTTCGTTACATGCAAGCCAACCAAGGAGGGTTATTTATAGTAAATAAAATTGATGACAAGAAGTGTCTCAGTCTATTAGCTTGTTATGCGTACGAACGCAAAAAATTCGCGGAGAAAACAGTCGCTATCGGAGAAGGGCTTATAGGTCAAACGTATTTGGAAAAGAAGTATGTTTACCTTACAAATATTCCTAAGAATTACATTAACATCACATCCGGACTAGGTAAGACTACTCCCGGGGCGTTGCTCATCATGCCGCTTATTATTAATGAAGAGGTAGAAGGTGTGCTAGAGTTGGCCTCATTTAGGGAATTTCAACCGTACGAAATTGATTTCATTCAAACGCTAAGTGAGAATATCGCAGCTACTTTGCGCAATGGCCGGGTGAGCGCGCAAACAAAGGTTCTCTTAGAAGAATCGCAACAGCAAGCTGAAGAGATGCAGGCGCAGGAAGAAGAAATGCGTCAGAATATGGAAGAACTACAGGCTACCCAGGAGCAATCCGAAAGATTTAAAACTGAGCTAGAGGAAAGTCAGAGCATACTAAAAGAAAAACTACTGCAATTGGAGGCAGCTCAACTTAAAGCTGAGGAAGTTAGTCGTATTGAGAAGCAACGGGCTGATGAGCAAATCCAGGCCAGGACTAAGATGATGGAAAAGGCTATGACCAAATTTAAGCAAAGGGAGCAAGAACTAAATGAGAGAATTCAGGAGCAAGACAAAGAAATTGAAGAATTATCTAAAAGCTAACTCCACCACTCTACGTACCTGACTCATAGTAACTGTATGTTTAATAAAAATGCAAATTGTATGGAAACGATCGATTATTCGGTAAAAAACAAGTTAGGCCAGGAGTACTTTACCTCCGTTTATGATGAGGAAAATGGCTGGGTGTATAACGAATGGAAGGGCGACGTAACGGTAGACGAGGTAATTGAAGCCTGTAAAGTAAGCCTAGAGTTTATTGAAAAGCAGCAGCCCGAAAAAATTTTGAACGACAATTCGCAACTCACCGGTTCATGGGACGAAGCTAACGAATGGATTGCCCAGAACTGGATGCCCCGAGCGTTGGCCTCTGGTCTGAAAAGGTTCGCCCACGTAATGTCTTCTGATGTATTTGGAGCTTTATCGGCAGAGGAGCTGGTGACTAA
>NZ_JBARYM010000402.1:0-5052 GCF_049647865.1 Tunicatimonas sp.
ACCACGAGAGGCAATTAGGTAATCTGTGTACAATTCGAATGCGTCGCGTCGTTTCATAACCGAAAGCTAAGACCTTTTAAATTTATTTTGAACTTCTCCTAACAATGGGAAAGCGAAAGGTCAGTTACTTACTCTAACATGCGCAATAACGTAGATAAACGGCTTTTTAGGTTGCGACGGTCGACGATAAAATCAAGAAAGCCATGCTCCAATAGAAATTCTGAACTTTGAAAACCTTTGGGTAGGGTTTTTCCAATGGTTTGCTCAATCACCCGTGGCCCGGCAAAGCCGATAAGTGCCCCCGGCTCAGCAATATTAAAGTCGCCTAACATAGCGTAAGAAGCAGTAACTCCTCCGGTAGTAGGATCGGTCATTAGCGAAATATAGGGAATCTTCGCTTGGTTCAGCAGTGCTAGCTTGGCCGAAGTTTTGGCCATTTGCATTAATGAGAAACCTGCTTCCATCATTCTTGCTCCTCCTGACTTAGAAATCATTAGAAACGGCACTTGATTCTCCAAAGCGTAGTCAATAGCCCGAGCAATTTTTTCCCCTACTACCGAACCCATAGAACCGCCCACAAACGAAAAGTCCATGCAGGCAATAACGATTGGGAGACCTTGCAGCTTACCGTGCGCGGTGCGAACAGCATCTTTAAGTTCGGTTTTCTTTTGAGCGGCTTTTATTCGGTCAGGATAAGGTTTGCTATCTACAAACTCCAGCGGGTCACTTGATTCCAAACTATCATCTAGTTCAGTAAACAGATTATCATCAAATAGCAGCTCGAAGTATTCTTTAGAACCGATTCGTACGTGGTAGCCATCTTCGGGCACTACGTAGGAGTTATTCTTTAGTTCTCGAGTATGAATAATTTTTCCACTGGGGGTTTTAAACCATAGCCCATCGGGAGCTTCTTTCTTTGCTTCAGTGGGAGTTTGAATCCCTTTATCTTTCCTTCGGAACCACGCCATACTAATAGAAACAAGTTGTGCTATTCGTAAACTTAATTAGGACGCGCAAAGTTAGATAGAATTTTTCATTTCCAAAAAATAGGATGAACATGCTTTTACTCACTACTACTATTATGTCCAATAGAGTTGTTTAGCTTGCGGAAAACGACTACTAAGTTCAGTTGTAATAAAGCTACGTAATGCTTGCATTTCGCGCTTCGGCAAAATGAACTTGGTGCCCCCAAACTTATTTCGCTTTGTATCTCGCCGCGTCTCATCTAAATCTAAGGAGGTGTTGGGGTACCATTGCAGTAGTACATCTTTAGAACCCGGTGTGAAGCGATGGGTAATCAGCTCAAACGTAAGGTTGCAATCAAAATTAAGTGCCTCTTCTAAGCGGTCAAATAGTTCGCAGTAGTGTTTCTGCCAATCAGGAATGGGCATAATTGGAGCCAGAACAACCCCAATTGGATACCCGCCCCCGCCGTGCGTTTGCGGTAAAGCCAGCTTGCGTAATGCCTGTAAACGAGCGTGCACCGAAGCTGTACCCCCTTCCAACCGACGGGCAATTGGTTCGGCATTTAAACTGATCCGACAACGTGTATGTCCGTTATGAGGTAAATTTAGCAACTGATCTACCTGATCATACTTCGTCACCCAGCGCAAGCGGGCATTTTCTCTAGTTCCAAAATGCCGAATACTTTCTGCTAAACTTCCAGTAAGGTGCTCAATTCCCAACGGATCAGTATAGCAACTGGCTTCATAGCTCGTAGTCTTGCCCGGTTGCTCGTATTGAACGGTATTTTCCAGAATACTAGGGAGGTTAGCAAATACCCGAACTAGCGGGGGACCCGACAGACTTCCGGCTAAGTAACAGTACTGACAGTGGGCCGGGCATCCTTCGGCCAAGTGATATTGCCAGTCGGCGGAGGGGGGAATGGGCCGCAATTTAAAAGCACTCGGCGGGGCAGTAACTACCGCTAGTGTTCGTTTAGCGGTAGCGTAGGTTTGTCGTTCATTCTCGCCGCGCACCCCGGTAATACGGTTGCTCTTCAGTTTTTCAATCGGCAAATCAAGGTTCTCTAAACGCTGGTACAACTGCTGCCCATATGGTTCATCTAATGCTTTGGGAGTGAACACTACTCGCTTGGGCATCCACAATCGAGGGGAACGAGTGTCTACTTTTTTATCTATTGTAGGTATATCTAAAGTCATGTCGCTAAAAGTTTGTCAGTATTCATATTACTAACAGCACCTAGCTAAAATCGTTACAGTCTTATTTATAATTTTAATAGCAAATTAATAATAAATTTGAGTCAAAGTTGGTGTGAAAATACCATTTTACTAATGAAACTGTAAAATATATATTAAATTTATACACAATGGGGAATTCTATAAGTAGTGGTTTGCGCAATAATTGGCTGCCAAGATACTAGGCGGTTTAAGCGAGCTACAAACCTTATTATTTAGAACTTCCAACTATTACTTATATAAAATGGCAGGCGTATTTGATCTACTTTAGTATTAAAGTAATCTTTTTCTCTCATTAGTGGTGTCCGGTAAAGTAGCCATGTAGTTGATATACAAACAACCCTATTCCGGCCAACACCAGGTACCAATTTACTGCTTTGTAGAAAGCGGGAAACTGTTGGTGTTTTCTAGAAAGCGTTATTATAAAAACAATAGGAATCAACGCCAGCACTTGACCTAGTTCTACCCCTACGTTGAAGCAGAGAATTTTTGCTAAAAACTGACTCTGTCCTATATCAAAAGACTGCAATCGGGTAGAAAGCCCAAAGCCGTGAATGAAACCAAAAAGCCCTACCATAAGCAGCAGATTGGGCGATTGTAACTTCAACTTTTCAAAACCGCCCAAATTTTCAAACCCTTTGTACAAAACACTAAGGGCAATTACTGCATCTACCAAATGTTCATTCGCTGAGATTCCGGCATAAGTTGCCCCTATTAACGTAATACAATGCCCAATTGTAAATACAGTGATGAACTTCAAAATGTCTTTAAAGCTCTTTAAGTAGAATATAACTCCTGCCAGAAAAAGCAGGTGATCGTAGCCGGTAAGCATATGCGTTGCACCGACCCGAATATAAGCCCATAAACCTCCGCTACGCAAGATCTCTTGATCGGCGCTGGTTACATCATGAGCAAACCCTAGAAGCGGAACAAACAATAAGAACAGCAGCAGGGCGCGCTTTGTATGACGGCGCATCCGTTAGTTCTTTTTTCTAAACAAGAAGAACAGCAATCCAACAACTAGTAAGCTGCCAACCACAAAAATCCAGATAGGCAAGCCGCCTTCATCATCGTGGGTGTGGGTGCTTGCATCGTGCTTGTGACTCACTTCAAATGTCAGTGTTGCCCATTTTGACTGATGCGTCAGTTCGTCGCGGTTGGTAACGGTCGTCATGTAAATGCTTCGTAAGTAGTACACGCCCTCTTCTGGCAGATCAACCGTGACAATGCCTTGATCATTGGTGCGTAATTGTTGCCCTCCCGTATGCGTGTGAGTTTCCTCTGCCCCCAACGCATGGGAATGACTATGGTTACTATCGGCATGGTCATGTGCGTGATCACTCTCATTGTGATCAGACGCATGGCTATGCGCACTTGGAAGATAATCAGCGTACACTAGTTGATTGGACAATGGCTCACCCGCTAGTAACAATTGTACGGCTAGTGTTTCGCCATTATATTTTTCGTATGGATTCGCCTGGGGTACAAACTCAATAGGGTAACCTAATACAGTATTCCAGTCGTCGGTTTTAGTGTCACCTACCTGATAGACTGCTTTTACATGTTTTTGATAACCCTCCACGGCATCCTGACCTAGTAAGCTATCGGTAGTACGTTGTTCAAGCATGTCTAACACGCCATCGTGACGAAGGTAGTCATTGAACTTCTCAGCGGTAAGTGCGATGTTTCTTTCTTTCGTAGAGACCCCCGCCACATACGTTCCCGCCTCACCGGTGGTAAAAGCTAATTGTGAAATAGTGCTATCCTGGTCGGTCCATTGATCCGGATTAATTGCCGTCCTGTTGCCTTGAACAACCACAGAAGCATCCAGCATGCGATCACGAGTGATGATGTTTTCGCTCTTTTCAAACGTTCCATTGTACAAACTCAAGGTGGCTTCCTGATTAGGCTGAAGGAAGTAAGTTTCCATTTTTATATACAGATCGTGACTGCACAGCACAACCAGAGCTAACAGTACGTAAAAGGGGCTACGTATGGGATGAAGCGTTAAAGTAGAATGTTCTACTCTAGCAAGTTTCTTGGTAATGGCTCCAATAGGTAATTTCATATTTCTTTTTAAGGATAATTTGTTATTCATTACGCCTAGAGGTAGTCTGTTTTAAAACTACCTTCAATTTTTTAAATGTACGTAATGTAAAACACATAAGAAGGCTTTGCTGAAAAAAGGGTTTATTCTTAGAAGTGCGTGTAATTGACCGATAGACTGCGTTTCGCTTTCTTATAGTCTCAAATACGGTTTTCAATACCTTAGAGAAAGTAGGTAGTGTATTCTTTGATTCCCATCCTAAATTAATGTCTTTTTAGATTGTGGGCCAGTGTGATAAGCCCGAAGTCGGTACTGGCAGCCGGTGCTCCTTTTTTATCAAGATATTGTCAAAGTCCCACTGCCTCTTCATCGTTCCAAACGGGTGCTCTATAAGGGCCTGTCGCTTTTTGTAGGTATCGGGATCAGCGACTACTTTTGCAGCATTCTCCTCTATATAGCTAGTATACTCACTTCTTTGGATGATCTTTCCGTTTTGTTTGGCCGTAGTTCATTGTGCTCTTACTGGGCAGTTTTCGCAAGCCTTGGTCTTGTACTGCTTAAACCGATAGTTACGTGCTTTGTACCAACTGCCATTACTAGATAATGTACTACCCTATGGACAAGTATAGGTGTCAGTCCGGTCATCGTAATTAAAGTTCTCTACGTTATAGGCTGGATCAGGCGCCTGGCTCTTGCGTTCTATGGCAGGGATAGCTACTAATGTATCAATGCCTAATTCATTTGCCGTGCAGAATTCGCTACCAGTGTGGTAGCCCTTTTCATAGAGGGCGGTGAAACTATTTGTTC
>NZ_JBARYM010000403.1:0-9060 GCF_049647865.1 Tunicatimonas sp.
AGCGGTCTTGTAGAAAGCTATGGCGTTTTTCTTATTTTTCTGTAAATCCATCAGTTATGTTATTTAGTTTACGTACTTGTTTCTTTATAGAATAAATTTCAGCACAAATAAACCTGCCAATAAGTAAAGGGCAATTGGTATCTCACTAAACTTTCCTTTCACCACTTTAATCAACACGTAGAAGATAATTCCGGCAGCGATGCCATTAGCAATACTATAGGTAAAGGGCATCAGCACCATTGTTAAAAATGCAGGAAGGGCTTCGTCAAAATTGTTAAAGTTTATCTTTTGAATGGATTGCATCATGAGCATTCCGACGAGAATCAGTGCAGGAGCCGTAGCGGCAGCAGGAACTACACCAGCCAGTGGGGCCAAAAAGATAGAAAGCAAAAATAGGATAGCTACCACCAATGCCGTAAGCCCGGTTCTTCCTCCGGCTACTATTCCGGCGTTGCTTTCAATGTAGGTGGTTACCGTAGAGGTTCCCAGTAACGCCCCGAAGGTAGTCGCTAAGGCATCCGCCAGTAATGATCGTTTCATACGGGGCAAGTTCCCCTGTTCGTCCAAAAATCCTGCCTTGTCGGCAGTGCCAATAAGCGTACCGATGGTATCAAATAAATCTACCATTGAAAAAGAAATAATCACCACCAAAAGGGTTGCGATCACTTGACCTATACTGTGGGTCTTGGTATTAAACAATCCGGCGAAATCCAGTTGAAACCAGGTCTCAGATAGATTGACATTGGCCATACTCATACTTTCAGGAAGCTGAGTGATGCCAAACAGTAGCCCGACTACCGTAGTGAGAACGATGCTAAATAGAATCCCGCCCGGCACTCGCAAGGCGTACAGTACGCCAATGATAATTAGGCCAATACAGGCAACCAGTACCGAAGGAGAGCCTAGATTGCCCATCTCCAGAATTTGGGGCGGAGCTTGCTGAATTTGCCCAATGAGTGCCTCAGCTTCTAGCGTTTCGGCTCCCAAAATAATATCAATAATGGGTCCCTGGTTCATCCGAACGATTCCGGCATTGTTCAAACCGATTAGTGTAATAAACAAACCAATGCCGGCGGGGATGGCGTAGCGCACAGCGGCAGGCAATGCTCGCACAATGACCGAACGAGCGCCAGTAACTGTCAGAATGATAAATAGTACTCCCGAAATGAATACAATCGCTAAACCCTGCTGCCAGGTGAAGCCATTTTGCAGCACCACGGTGAAGGTAAAAAAAGCGTTTAGCCCCATACCAGGTGCTTGAGCGAACGGGTAGTTCGCAACTAAGGCCATCATCAATGTGCCTACTGCCGCAGCTACGCAGGTAGCAATTAATACCGCGTTAAAATCCATTCCAGCCTGCTGCAAAATACTGGGATTCACGAAGATAATGTAAGCCATCGTGAAGAAGGTGGTCAGTCCGGCGACTACTTCGGTACGTACGGTAGTTTGGTTTTCCCGCAGCTTAAATAAATCCATAGTTAGGGGGTAGTAGGCTTGGTTAAGCTGCCAAAAATATCACTTCCTATCTGAATTGCCAGTAAACCCCAGTGAATTGATTTAGATAAGACTTGGTTGTACGATTATTGTGGCTTAAAATTAACCTTCAACCATGAGCAATGAACAGTTAGCAGTGAACAATGATTTAACCATACTTTTCATTACTCATTGCTAATTGCCTCGAAGATTTGACCTATGAGACATACTTTTCTTCTACTTTTAACCTGCTTTCATTTTGCCGTCTATGCCCAAGAAGAACACGAGAAATTGGAAGGAAATCTTAATTCATCGGCGAATGAGGTGGCTCCGGTGCTCAGTGCTGACGGGCAGACATTGTATTTTGTCCGGCAGTATCATCCGCAGAACGTAGGTGGTGTAACCGATCCGGGCGATATTTGGTACAGTGATCTGCAAGCCGACGGTCAGTGGGGAGTAGCTATTCACGGAGGAAAAACCATCAATAATCGCTTTTACAACGGAGTTATTGGTTTTGCCGATGAGCGAACGGCTTACGTTCACGGGCACTATCTAGATAGAAACAAACAACCAACTACTCAGGGGGTTTCTACAACCAGTGGTCAAAAAAACCAGTGGAATACTCCTCAGGCTGTGAAGATTCCTTACTTCTATACCAAGTCTAAGCACCAAAGTGGTTCTTTACACGCTAGTAGTCAAATTATGCTTACTGCCTTACAATCTTACGACTCGCGGGGAGCCGAAGACTTGTACGTTTTGTTTCGGCAGAACGACGGCTCTTGGTCTGAACCTAAGAACATAGGCAACGACATCAATACCGAATACCAAGAGATGACCCCCTTCTTAGCACCAGATGGAAAAACATTGTTTTTTGCCAGCAACGGGTACGAAGGCTTCGGTAGTCGCGATATTTTTATGTCGGTACGGTTGGATGAGTCGTGGCGAAGTTGGTCAAACCCTAAGAACCTAGGCGCATCGGTAAACACTCCCGGCACTGAATTATATTATAACATTCCGAAGAACGGTGATTTTGCTTACTTATCATCTACGCAGAATAGTGATGGGATGGCTGACATCGTAAAAGTTCGCATTAATCCGGAAGAAGAAATGCTAGCAGAAGCCGATTCTACCCTGGATATTCCTGAAGAAGAGCCGATAGTGATTACTCCATCCGTAGTTGAAACTTTCACTGAACCTGAGCCCGAAGTAATTGAGGAGGTTCCGGAAGAAGAACCCGAGACACTAATGGCTACTATTCAAGGAAAAGTGCTCAATGAAAAAGCCCAGCAGCCACTAAATGCTGAATTGGTTGTCCGCTCGGTGCGTAATGACACTACATTGGTTGAAACTATACAAACGGATGCGCAGGGCACGTTTAGCGTTTCATTACCGTTGAATGACAACTACGAATTATCCATAGTAGCAGAAGGCTTTATTCGCCAACGAGATAAACTTCTGTTAGCCGAAACTACCGAAGCAAGCACATTGGAGCGTAACTACCAACTTACTCCCATAGAGGTAGGCTCTACGGTTAATTTAGAAAATGTATTGTTCGACCGAGGCACAGCGGATATGCTTCCCGGCTCCGGCGAACGGTTGGATGAAGTGGTAGAATTTTTAGGCGAAAACCCTGAAGTAGCCATTGAAGTGGGCGGCCATACCGACAACCGAGGCCGAGCCGACTTAAACATAAAGCTATCCAGTCAACGAGCCGAAGCCGTCCGGGAGTACTTGATTCAACAGGGAGCTAATGCCGAACAAATTACGGCCAAAGGCTACGGCGGAACCCAACCCCTTAGCAGCAACGCTATTGAAGAAGAGCGCCGCAAAAACCGCCGGGTTACTTTTATGATTGTGCGGAAGTAGTATTTAAGATAAAAGTTTTCTCAATGGATAAGAATCAATTCAGTAGTTAACAAGCACGAAATTTGATGCTTGCAGCAGATAAGATAAATCACTCAGAATAGCTTACACAATTCAGCCTTCATATTAGTAGCATGTGTTAAACAAGTAAACTAAGAAGTGTGGATATAAAATCAATTCTAATACCTTTCGTACTACTTTTCATCGGTTGTTCCAGTGACGATGAAGTAGGTACCGGATCTGAAGCAAATTCTCTCGAAATAGTAAATGACTATTCTTATAATGATCTTTTGTCCTTAATAGGGGAAGATAAACTTGGTATTGCTGTTGAGAAACCTGCGGCTAATGGTGCCCTTGGAAGAAATAGAGGTAGTTATTTTCACGTTCGTTTTCAACTGGCGATGTCGTCCGTTTCTGATTTTGCCATTACAACTACTAGGACTGACGCACTCGAACAGTTTGTTAATACGGTTGAATATTCTTTTAACCATCAATTGGATGGTGGTAATTTTGAGTTCTCTCCACCAGCAGAACTCCTAAATTCACCCGATTACCAGCCACCATCAGAAGGAGATTTAGTAAGTGCAACTGCATTTTTTGCTAGTAGTCTGGGTATTGCGCTGTTAAGTCTTGAAACCTCACCTTGGTACACTTCTAGTTCCGAAGCACAACAGTTTAAAGAAGAAGTAGCTATGTACTCCCTTCCTATTGAAAAAACCTTGGACTATTTAATAAGCAAGCAACATATTCTGCTTCAATACGATGCCAAAGCTCCTAATCGGTTATTGTTTGATGCATTGGCTTACTATTGCCTAGGTAAATACCTAGAAAGAACTGACGCTCAAACCGTTGGCTTTGAATTTATAGAAGCTGCTTTAGATCTTATTGATCAACAGCAGGGTTATTTCATTGAAGGGGGTGGGTGGGACTCCAGTTACAACGGGGTAGCTCTTAAATTAGCTATGGAGCTTTTTACTTTTGTTGAAGAAGAAACTATGAAAGGAAATTTAAAAGGAGCCATCACAAGGGCGGCCGAATGGCAGCTTAGTAGAATTGACAATAGCGGAAAGATTTCTACTGACGGGAATACTAGAGTATACCCAGGAGGTGAAGCATTTTTAGGAACAGAGAAGGGGGTCGATTACGCCAAAACTGTTAAAGCTTTATATTACTTTGGCTACTTAACAAATAATCCAGAAGTCATCAAAATCGGAGATAGTGTTCTAAGCTACTATGAACAATAGTCTAAGTAGATTATGCCCTAGTTTTAGTTGGTGATATAGAGCATTAGTAAGAGCTTATTAAAGAAATAGCAAGCCAGATTTCTCTAGCTTGCTATTATAATCATTTACGGAGTTGCTCTTACATCATACCGCCTACGCGGGCAATTAAATCAGCCGAACGAGCGGAATAACCGGCCTCATTATCATACCAACCTAGCACTTTTACTAGTTTTCCGTTGGTATTGGTGGAGTCGGCGTCAAAGACACAAGAGTACGGGCTACCGATAATATCTGAAGATACCAAGGGGTCTTCAGTATACTCCAAAATGCCTTTCAGGGGACCGTCCGCCGCTTCTTTCATGGCAGCGTTCACTTCTTCCTTCGTTGTCTCTTTACTTACTAAACAAGTAAGATCAGTCAACGAACCAGTGATAGTCGGTACACGCACTGCATTTCCGTCTAGCTTTCCTTTCAGATCAGGCAGTACTAAACCCACCGCTTTGGCCGCTCCGGTAGTCGTAGGTACGATATTAACTGCGGCCGCTCGGGCTCGCCGTAGATCACTGTGGGGAGCATCTTGCAAGCGCTGATCAGCGGTATAGGCGTGAATGGTGGTGATGAAACCTTTCTCAATGGTAAACTTCTCATGAATGATCTTAGCCATGGGAGCCAAACAGTTGGTAGTACAAGAAGCATTGGAAAGAATATCTGCTTCACCATTTAGCGAGTCATCGTTCACACCTAGCACTATGGTTTTAATACCACCTTTTGCCGGGGCCGAAATAATTACTTTTTTGGCTCCGGCAGTCAAATGCTTGCCCGCTCCGGCTTCATCACGAAAAATACCAGTAGATTCTAATACGATATCTACTTCATGCTTCGCCCAAGGTAGCTTTTCCGGATCGCGTTCAGCGTACACTGATATTCGCTTGCCGTTCACTGTCAGCGATTCGCCGTCGGCAGTTACCTCTCCGGGGAAGCGCCCGTGGGCTGAATCGTACTTTAATAGGTGAGCTAAGGTTTCGTTATCGGTAAGATCGTTGATGGCAACTACCTCTACATTTTTGTTGTTCAGCAGGTTGCGGAAGGTTAGGCGTCCTATTCGTCCAAATCCGTTAATAGCAACTTTCATAGTTGATGGTTATTTAATAAATGAATAATCGGGTAAATAAATAATGTGAAGCAAACCACTAGAGCCTACTAAAAAATTATACTAAGTTTGGGAAAACTTGTTGCCTCAATCGCGTGTTAGAGTAGCGAAATTATGAAATAAAGCAGATATATAGCAGTGCATCGCAAATTTTGTTAGTTTTTTTGATAATCTAAAAAGCTACTTCTATATTTGCACTCTCAAAAATTAGCTGCTCCGTTCGTCTAGGGGTTAGGACGCCAGGTTTTCATCCTGGTAACAGGGGTTCGATTCCCCTACGGAGTACTTTATTTTTCCCTTCCACCTTCGGGTGGGAGGGTTTTTTATTTGATCTTCTTGTAATATTTCCTTTTTCTTATTTAGAACTTTCTGTGAGAAATTAGTTACGTATAGTGTGGAGTTATGATTTGACTCACCAACTCTGAGTATAACAAACTAATTATACTAACATACCAAACTTTTTAAACTATGCGCTGGCAAGGTAGAAGACAAAGCACCAATGTTGAAGACCGACGAGGCAGTCGGGGAAAGAAAGTAGCCCTAGGGGGCGGTTTAGGAACTATCGTTCTAATTATTCTTAGCTTACTTTTTGGTGGAGGTGATCTTACCGATTTATTACAAGTAGACGCCGGTGGCGGTGTACCTGCTTCCCAAACCACCACTCCTACCAATCCTGAAGAAGATCAGTTAGCTCAATTTGTAAAAGTGGTGTTAGCTGACACTGAGGATGTATGGAACAAGCTTTTTCAGCAACAGGGACAAGATTACCAGGAACCTGTGCTAGTATTATTTACCGGACAGGTACAATCGGCTTGTGGTTTTGCGCAAGCAGCTACCGGTCCTTTTTATTGCCCTGCTGATAATAAGGTTTATATCGATTTGAGTTTTCAGCGAACGTTAAGTGAACGATTAGGAGCTAGCGGCGATTTTGCAATGGCTTACGTAATTGCTCATGAAGTAGGTCATCACATTCAGAACCTATTGGGTATCAGTCGTCAGGTTCAGTCTCAACGAGGGCAAATTAGCCAAGCTGAATACAATAGACTATCCGTAAAATTGGAGTTACAAGCTGATTTTCTAGCAGGCGTTTGGGCTCACCATGCCGACCGAATGTTTGATATTTTGGAGCAAGGTGATATTGAGGAAGCACTACGAGCGGCTAATGCTATTGGCGACGATCGTTTGCAAAAACAATCCCAGGGTCGTGTGGTACCCGATGCATTTACCCACGGCACCTCCGAACAGCGAATGCGTTGGTTTCGCAAAGGTTACGAAACTGGTGATCCTTCGCAAGGCGATACCTTTGAAGCTGAAGTCTTATAGCTTCCTCTATTCAGTAGAATTCATTTTTAGCCTTAGTAAATATAGTTTAGCTTAAAGATGAATATATTAGCTTTCTGTTTTGCTGTTTTAACCCGTACAGGCGCGTAAGCTAACATTCAGCTTTTAAAATTTATCGGATTGAGATTCAGCCGAGAGGAATTCAATTAACTTCTCCTTGGGCAGAGGTTTGCTGATGAACTCACTAACACTGGGGTATTTTAAAGCTTCGCGTCGTTCTCTTTCTCGCACCGAACTGGTAAGCACAACCACCTTTGTCTTGAGTTCGCTATAATTAATTTCATTTTCAAAAACTTGAAGAAACTCAATACCATTCAGTTCGGGCATATTAAGATCTAGCAAAATGTAGCGGGGAAACAATTTAGGATTAGAGGCTCTCTCTTTCAACCACTGCAATGCTTGATACGGATTATTTTTAGTAACAAACCGATCAACGTACGTTGTTTTCTCGATCAATAACCGATAGATTTCCAACGTATCATCATCATCATCGATCATCAATACCATGACTTTGCTTAGATTAGATTAAAGGGTTACGTCAATTAAATAGTGCGTAGTGGCAGTTTAACTTTTTTTTGACTATTTTATACTTATTTAGCAAACTTTTTCCGCCGAAACCTTCCAAACAGCTTACCAATGTATTAGCTGTTAGTCACAAGTAATTATACCAACAATCTACTTGATTGTTCTACATTTAGCTGAAAGCTGTTCATTAAATGACCAAACCAGTTGACTGACTTCTATTCTAACCCATTTTAGTCTCACAAGAAGTTCACTGCTAAAATACGCCCTTTTGGGTTATAAAAAACTTTGTATTTTAGGGGTTTGAGTAATTTGTAAATCACTAACCTGCATGACTAAACAAAGAAAATTTTTATTATCTGAAGCGGAGATGCCTGAAAATTGGTACAACATTGTGGCCGATATGCCTAATAAACCGTTACCACCCCTGCATCCTCAGACGCAACAACCCATTGGCCCCGATGCGCTAGCTCCGCTGTTTCCTATGGAATTGATTAAGCAGGAAGTTACTCCTGAGAAGTGGGTTACTATCCCTGACGAAGTTAGGCACCTGTATTCAATATGGCGCCCTACCCCCCTATACCGAGCTTACGGTCTGGAAAAAGCGTTGGACACTCCCGCTAAAATTTACTACAAATATGAAGGAACTAGCCCCTCAGGTTCGCACAAACCGAACACGGCGATTGCCCAGGCGTATTACAGTAAACAGGAAGGGGTTAAGCGAATCACCACAGAAACCGGAGCCGGCCAATGGGGTAGTGCTCTGAGTTTTGCTTGTCAGCACTTTGGTATTGAGTGTGAAGTGTACATGGTTAAAATCAGCTATCACCAAAAGCCCTACCGAAAGATTATGATGAATACCTGGGGAGCCAGCGTTATTGCTTCCCCAAGCGATAAGACCGAAGCTGGTCGTAAAGTACTGTCTAAGCATCCCAACTCACCGGGTAGTTTAGGTACTGCTATTTCAGAGGCAGTAGAGCGCGCGGTTACTGATGAACATACCAAGTACGCACTAGGTAGCGTACTGAACCACGTACTCATGCACCAAACGATCATTGGTCAGGAAGCCGTTCTTCAGATGGAAAAAGCGGGCGATTTTCCCGATGTGGTAGTGGCTCCGTTTGGCGGTGGTTCTAACTTTGCCGGAATTGCGTTTCCATTTCTTCGGTACAACCTAAAAGAAGGTAAAAATATTCGCTGTATTGCTAGTGAACCCGCTTCTTGCCCTAAACTAACCAAAGGAGTTTTTCGCTACGATTTTGGCGATACCATTGGTATGACTCCGCTGCTACCAATGTATACACTAGGGCATAATTTCGTACCCGCTCCTATTCACGCGGGTGGTTTGCGTTACCACGGCGCGGGCGTGGTAGTTAGTCAACTACTGAAAGATCAAATGATTGAAGCGCGATCGCACCAGCAATTGGAGTGCTTTGAGGCCGGAATTCAGTTTGCGCAAGCTGAAGGTATTATCCCTGCCCCGGAAGC
>NZ_JBARYM010000404.1:0-14051 GCF_049647865.1 Tunicatimonas sp.
CCTAATGAATAATTGGCCCGATGATTATTGTTGGCGTATTGATCGCTGAGCTTGTAATATTGCTCCGCTACAAATAGCTCTTCTTTCATCCAATGAAGATCTCCAATTCCGATGTTGTAGCCCGATATTAACTGTGCGTATGAGAAAAAGCCCCCTCGGGCAAAAAATGCTATGGTAACAATCGTTCCCATAATTAGAACTGTGCCGTAGGGAAAGTTTATAGGGCGATACATAATCGAGTATACTCGCTGATTTTCCAGTAGCGGCTGAATAAAGTTCGCTATTAAATAGATCAAAAAAACCGAACTGTAACCGACCTGAGTGTAAACTATAGCATCTTCCAGACTCTCGAGTAGCGGATCATTACCTTGCCAGGAGAGAAATGCAACCGTGGCCAAAGTAACAATAGCTAATGTTAAATAGAAAAAACCACCCAGCGGCGCAAAAGGAAATAAATGCTTATACTGAAACTCCCGATCCTTGAAACCCCATATACCAATAATACCCAAAACGGATAATAGCCAAAAAGCGTCAATGTAGATGATATCCCAGGCGATTGTTCCAATATTCTTCAGAAGTAAAAGCGTGAGGTTTAGTAAATAGATTGCTGAAAGCGCGAAAATATGAAGCAGACTATTCGAGCTTTGCGGAGTATTATTTTGGGTAGTTAACTTAACAATGAAACTAATTACTTCATGACCAACCAGAACAATAAATAAAATGCTTAAGATAAGGGGTACCCACAAGCTATGGTAGGCAAGTGTGAGGAATGGATTAGAAACTTGGGCAAACAATTCTATTAGTAATCCGAACAAAGCAGTGGCTCCGGCAAATGTCAGCAGTCGGGCTAGCAAACCTACGTTGGAATTAATTAATTGAAAGTAGGCAGTAGGTACTAAAAACAATCCGAAGGCTACTATTACTCCGAACTTTTGAGTTTGACCAAACCAAAGTAATTGTTCAAACTGAAACAGAAGTATGAGACCTAGCAATAATAGTACTCCTACGTAGTACCAGAACCTATCCAGTGCAGAAAAAATAGTGAGCAAAATAATCCAGCTTAAGGCAACTATTATGAGTAATGCGTACGCCCCGGTTGATGAATGATGGATACTACTGCCTATAAAGGTTTCCAGTACAATACTGTAATTAAGATCATACGAAAAAGAGAATAACCCTACCGAAATGGGGTTCTGGGCAACGGGTACTTCCTTTAGTTCTGATATTCGTTCCCAAAAGACCAAATTATGTATTCCCTGGGGGTAATAAATAGCGAAAGCGGCTACGGCTAGTAACAATACCGCTAAGAGGAATAAATATATGTTTCGGCTGGTGGGATGCCAGTTTTGCCAAAACTTTGAGTCATTCATACCCTGGTTGTTTTACTCAAATCTGCAATTTTTTTATACATTTAAATACCGAATGTATGGTAATACATCAAATTTAATCAAAGCATTTCTGGTTAAGCTTTGGAGGGTTAAATTTATCGGTATAGGATATATTCTGCTTTATTATTAATACGCTACCCCTCGCTAATTATTCTGCATTCTATAATTTTCAAATGGCTGTATCCTTAACACTATAATTGTTTTATATAGCTAGAATTTGAGCAAGAAAAAAAGGGAGGGAGTTCAATACTCCTTCCCTTTCTATTTAAAGATTTTATACCGAAAGAAAATTACATACTATCAAGCTTACTGTTAATTTTTTCAGCTTTATCATTCATCTCTAGCCGCTGGTATACAGTTGCAAGCGTTTCCAGCACTTTTTGATTATCCGGCTCAAGAGATTGAGAAGTTTCTAAATAAGGTAATGCCTTTTCAAAGTAACTCTTCGCTTCAGCTTCAATAGCTTCCCCTTTCTCCTGGTATTCTTTCAAATCCATATCGTTAGCTTCAGCTAGAATATCGGCCGCTTCGTTATAGTAGAAAGCCGCTAAGTTAAAATTGGCATCGAAGTATTTCGGATCTTTTTCGATCGCTTTCTTGTAGCTTTCAATAGCTTGCTCGCTATCATCCATCTGCTCGTACAAATAGCCTTGATTATAATAAAGCATGGGATTATCAGGTTCAGCATCAACAGCTTTGGCTAGTTTTTGCTTGGCTTCATCGTACATCTCATTATTAATGAGCATCGTAATTTCCCGCTTCAAAAATTCGGGATCTTCTGGAAATACATCTTGTGCTTTTCGCAAATACTCTAAAGCCTTTTCTTCATCTTTATTTTCTACTAAATAGATGTAAATTAAGCTATTATAGAAATCTTTACTGGTGTAATCTAGCGAGTCCACTAAGTAAGCGTAGTTTTCGGCAGCTGCTGACATGTTTCCAGCTTGTTGAGCTGAAATTCCGCCGTAGATGTACGCTGTGGTATCATCAGGCATAGCCATTTTTGCTACGTCAAATAATTTAATAGCCTCGTCGTAACTTTGCGCAGAGTATAAGCTTGCTCCATTATTAACGGCATTCGCCCATACTTGCTGAACCTGCTGATCAGCTTGAACCGCATACAGTGAGTTTTCTTTTTCAAGGTCTTTCACTTTACGATAGGCCATCAACGCTTTCTCGTAAGGTTCATCAACCTGCACAGATTTGGTTGAATCGGTAGCAATCGCTAAGTAGACATCACCGTAGGTATACCAGGTTTTGCCATCATCTTTGGTTTTTTCATCGTTAATTGCCGGATCAATTAATTGTTTAGCTTCGGCTAGCTCGCCTTTTTCAAGGGATGATTGAGCTTTACGAACATTCTTCGCTTGCCCAAAAGTTAGTATAGGCAAAGCAATTAATGTTACAAGTAGTAATTGCAATTGTTTCATGATACGTAGTAAAATTTAAATAAGAAAAAGTTTTAACTGCTTAATTATTTTCCTCTTCAGACGTTGGTTTATCGGTTGATATATCTTTAATCTTTTCTTGAACCTCTTCTTGAATTTCGGTTGGAATATCGTCCTCGATTTCTACTTTAGTAACCGAAGCTATGGAGTCATCGTCACTTAATCGGATGAGACGTACTCCCTGAGTAGCCCTTCCCATCACTCGCAAATTAGAAACCGGGGTACGGATCATAATGCCCGATTTGTTGATTATCATAAGGTCATCTTGGTCAGCTACCTTCTTAATACTAACCAGTTTACCCGTTTTGGATGTAACATTCAAGGTCTTCACGCCTTTTCCACCCCGACGGGTAATACGATATTCATCAATGTTAGATCGCTTTCCGTAGCCATTTTCGGAAACAACTAGTAGCGTTTTGTCATCGCTATCATCAAAGCATACCATTCCAACAACCTGATCTTCATTGTTGTCCAAACTAATACCTCGAACACCGGCCGCATTTCGTCCCATCGGGCGGACTTCATTTTCAGGAAAGCGAATGGCTCGTCCGGATTGTACAGCTAGTACGATTTCCGATTTACCATCGGTCATATTTACATCTAGCAGGCGATCGTTATCGTTGATCGTGATCGCATTAATTCCGGTTATGCGCGGACGCGAGAAGGCTTCTAAGACTGTCTTTTTAACGGTTCCATTCACCGTACACATCACTATGTGTGAGTTATTAATGTAGTCCGGATCATCTAAGTTCTTTACGTTTATAACTGCTCTTACTCCATCAGTTGCCGGAATATTAATTAAATTTTGGATAGCTCGACCTTTAGCCGTTTTACTAGCTTCGGGAATTTCAAAGACCTTTAGCCAGTACACTCGGCCCATTTCTGTAAAAATGAGCAGATAGTTGTGCGTATTGGCAATGAACAAGTGTTCAGTAAAATCACCATCTTTAGCCGAAGCACCCCTTGAGCCTACTCCCCCTCGGGCTTGGGAGCGGTATTCATCAATATGATTCCGCTTAATATAGCCTTTGTGCGAGATGGTGATGACCATAGGCTCATTGGGTATTATATCTTCAATACCAATATCCTCCGCACTGTGTACAATTTGAGTGCGCCGCTCATCTCCGAACCGTTGATCTAATTCATCTAGCTCATCTTTGATAATGCCCATTCGCAAATCACGATTAGCCAGCACCTCATTGTAGTAGGCTACCTGCTTTAGCACATCATCGTACTCACTTTCTATTTTTTCCCGCTCCAACCCAGTCAGGCGCTGTAGCCGCATATCTAGAATAGCCCGAGTCTGAATTTCAGTAAGCTCAAACTCCTTCATCAAACTGTTACGAGCCGTTTCCGGATCGCGCGAACCACGAATAATCTCAATAACCCGATCGATATTATCTAGAGCAATCAGATAGCCTTGCAGCAGATGGGCTCTACGCTCTGCTTCTCGTAATTCAAATTCTGTCCGCCGTACTACTACATCGTGGCGATGCTCTACGTAATAGCCAATTATCTGCTTTAAATTCAAGGTATACGGACGACCTTTTACCAGCGCAACATTATTTACACCGAAGGAAGACTGTAGCTGCGTATACTTAAATAGGTTGTTTAATACTACATTAGGAACAGAATCCCTCTTTAGATCATAGACAATACGAAGGCCCTTACGATCCGACTCATCGCGAATGTCTGAAATGCCATCAATTCGCTTATCATTTACCATAGCGGCCGTCTTCTCAATCATAGAAGCCTTATTCACCTGGTAGGGAATCTCTGTAACCACAATCTGAGGCTTACCGGTTTTGCTTTCCGTTATTTCAGCTTTCGCCCGCATTACTACCCGACCCCGTCCGGTTTCAAAAGCAGATTTGACCCCTTGGTAGCCGTAGATAATGGCTCCAGTGGGGAAGTCAGGGGCCTTTACAAACTGCATTAACTCCAGTATGGTAATATCTTCATTATCAATGTATTGCTTAATTCCTTCAATGACTTCTGAGAGGTTGTGCGGAGGCATATTCGTGGCCATTCCTACCGCAATTCCTGAAGTACCATTTACCAGAATGTTAGGAAGCTTACTTGGTAAGCACACCGGCTCTTTGAGTGAATCGTCAAAGTTGGATTGAAAATCTATGGTGTCTTTATTGATATCACCCAGCATTTCTTCGGCAACACGCTGTAGGCGAGCTTCTGTATAGCGCATAGCTGCCGGCGAGTCTCCATCAACGGAACCAAAGTTACCCTGACCATCTACTAGCATGTAGCGCAAAGACCAGTGTTGAGCCATCCGTACCATTGAATCGTATACTGAAGTATCACCGTGGGGGTGATACTTGCCTAGTACTTCTCCGACAATACGGGCCGATTTTTTATGAGATTTAGCGTGCGTAAGTCCCAAATCTAGCATGCCATATAGCACTCGACGGTGAACCGGCTTTAACCCATCACGCACATCGGGCAACGCCCGCGAAATAATGACCGACATCGAGTAATCGATGTACGCTCCTCGCATTTCATCTTCAATATTTATCGGAATAATATTTTCCTTATTGCTTTCGGCCATGAGTCGTTAAGAATGTAGGTATGGACGTTTAAACTAGCGGGCAATTTACAAAAATTAAGTGAATGCCTCACTAAAAGGTACATGAACCCACTAGAAATAGGCTACTTTTTCTTCTTTCGAAAAATTTGTTTCCGCTTTGCCTGCCTTTTTCGCTTAGTTTTAACCAACTCCGGATAAAGCTCTCCAATCTTCGGGTCTTGCTTTTTCCAGAAGGGTTGCCCTCTTACCTCACGCCGCTTACCGGTTTTAGGATCGGTCACGTAGTGTCTCATCTGGGTTTTGTCGGCCTTAATGGGTGAGCGGGGCATATCCGGATAATTGATACTCACCCCTAAGGTTAGAAAAAAAGAAGAGTTACGATGGTCAAATACGGTAGTTGGGCCAGCGGGTAACAGCAAATTGTAACTCTTAAACTCATAGGCCGGACGTAGAAACACGCGAAAGTATTCGGAAAACACTTTTTCTATGGTAACCCCCACATTGAAGAAGGGAGAAGCTTCAGTCAGCCCTTTATCAAACCCATTACCCATTCTTATAACTCCTGCCTGAAGATCTACTCCGAAGGCATTGTCGTAGTATTCGTAAACGCTGTAGCCCAGCATGCCGTAATAACGAATCTGGGTGGTACTGAAAGAAGACTGACGCGGAAAAAAAGATCGAAAATCTTCCGGCTGCGGTGGGTGCGCCCGATGGAAATCAGCTGATATGCCACCGCCAATACGAAGCCGATAGAGATTAAAATAAATTGACAGATTAATCGGAATGTTAAACCCGCCCCCCCGCATACTGATAGACGAAGAATCGCTTGTTACCAGTGCTAAACTGTCAGCGTTACTGGGTATAGTCAGAATTGCAGGAGTTACTCTATTGAACCAATTAGCGTAAGCGGGAATAGTGCCACCTTCCCCATTAGGATAAATGAACGATCCGTTAGAAGTGCGAACGTAGTTGTTATTGGTTAGTGTATGTCGATAAAATGTACGTCCGTAGCCCGAGCTTAAATTGACCGAGAACTTGTTGAGGAATGCTCGCAGTGGATAACTTGATCGATCATCTTGACCCATTGACTCAAACCCCGGTTGGGCTAAGGCAATGCAAGACGCACCAACAAACAACAAACTAATAATACACCTGAGTACCATAATTAGCTAATTTGCCAAAAGTGTTGCTATTCTGGCTAATTACAATTTCTTTTCCAAATTGTAACGAAAATACTAGTCTTTGCATATGCAAAGTGCTTTTTTTCCTAAGATTAAGCTGAATCTTTTACTTTAGATAAAGCATTATAAATCATTGTAATTCAATAGTATAAACATGAAAAATAAAATAAATAGCGTAGCAGTTGTAGGAGCAGGAACTATGGGAAATGGCATCGCTCACGTGTTTGCTCTACATGGATTTACCACCGTAGTGGTGGATATCAACCCCAAACAATTAGAGCAAGCTCAGCGCACTGTAACCAAAAACTTAGATCGGCAACTAGCCAAAGAACTAATTTCCGAAGAAGAAAAGAAGGCCGCTCTTAAAAATCTTGCTACCTCAACATCACTATCCGAAGGTGTATCTTCGGCTGATTTAGTAATTGAAGCAGCCACTGAAAATCTGGATATAAAGAAAGAAATTTTTCAAGCCATTGATCAAGCCTGCAAGCCAGAAACCATTCTTGCTACCAATACTTCATCTATTTCAATTACTAAGCTAGCTGCTGAAACCAAGCGGCCCACTCAGGTTATTGGGATGCATTTTATGAACCCAGTTCCCGTGATGAAGCTGGTAGAAATCATCAATGGCTATGCAACTAGCCCTGCCGTTACATCGCTAATTCAGCAGACAGCGGAGCAATTGCAGAAAATTCCGTTAGTAGTGAATGATTATCCGGGCTTCGTCTCCAACCGGATTTTGATGCCGATGATTAACGAGGCAATCTACACGCTTTACGAAGGAGTAGCTGGGGTTCATGAAATCGACCAAATTATGCAGTTGGGTATGGCCCACCCAATGGGTCCACTCAAACTAGCTGATTTTATTGGCCTAGATGTTTGCCTTTCTATTATGCGCGTACTTCACGAAGGGTTTGGTAACCCCAAGTACGCCCCTTGTCCGCTGTTAGTCAATATGGTAGCCGCCCAGAACCTAGGCATTAAATCTAAGGAGGGTTTCTACGATTATCAGGAAGGCCCCAAGTCACAAAAAATATCCAGTCAGTTTGGTGGAAAGGGGTAGTCTATTCGTACTTTCGCTGGGTGAAAATCAGAGCACTTCTTTTATCTGCCTTAGTTCTTTCCATAGGCTTGGTTCCCTGTAGCGAATCATTTGCAGTTAGCAACTCACCTAGCTGTTGTCTGGATCATGAGAGCTCTGAAGAATCCGATCATACTGATGCATGTTCCCCCTTTTGCGTTTGCCACTGCTACCCTACTTTTGCTATATTTAATTTACCGACTTACTCAGGAGACTTTATTTTTCTGAAACTTCAACTTTCGGAAGCACCCTTTCATTTCATCGAGCGATTCTCATTCGATATTTGGCATCCGCCCCGGTGTGATTAAGTACATCCTAGATTACTTATTTAAATCTCTCTTATTAATCATTCGGATACCAAATGAAGTATATCATATACGGAATGTTGTGGCTTAGTGCGACCACAGCCTACAGCCAAAATACGTTTACAGCCCAAGTTTCAGATGCGTTGACCAACGAGCCGTTGCTTGGTGCTACTGTAAGAATTAATGATCAGGGATCTGTGACTGATAGCAACGGACTGGTAGACATCTCAGGAATTCAGGCCGATACAATTGACGTGATGGTATCTTACGTTGGATATCAGCCGTTTCAACAAACTTATATTTTCCCATTATCCGGTAGGCAACAAATTGCTTTGGAAGCAGAAGAAGCATTGGAAGAAGTGATTGTAACTACTACCCGTAGTAGTCGGTCTATTGATGCAATTCCTACCCGAATAGAAGCGATTACTTCGGAAGAGCTAGAGGAAAAAGCGATGATGCGATCATCCAACATCGCAATGGTTTTACGAGAGAGTACAGGCATTCTAATGCAACAAACGTCGGCCAGCTCGGCTAACCAAAGTATCCGAATTCAGGGGTTAGATGGTCGCTACACACAAATATTGAAAGATGGTTTTCCGCTCTTCGGAGGTTTCTCCAGTGGATTAAGTATTATGCAAATTCCGCCGCTTGACCTTCGGCAGGTAGAAATTATAAAAGGCAGCAATTCTACTTTGTTTGGCGGGGGAGCTATTGCCGGATTAGTGAACTTAGTGACTTACACACCGCAGGACGGAGATAAACTGCGTTTGATGTTGGATCAGACTCAAGCGTTGGGTACTACGTTTAATGGGTTCTACGCTAAACGATTTAACAAGTGGGGTATAACAATGTACACCTCGGCTAATCGGCAGCAGGCGTATGACCCAAACAATGATGACTTCAGCGACATCCCTCAGATCAGAAGTTTAACCCTCACCCCTTCATTATTCTACTACTTTAATAATCGCTCAACACTTCGTCTGACGCTTAATGGTACAATAGAAACTCGTACAGGGGGCGATATGCAAATAATTGAGGGGAGTCCCACTGGAATTCATCAGTTTACGGAAAAAAATGAATCAGATCGATTTTCTTATCAGCTAACCTATCAGAACCAACTGGCCGAGAACAAATCGTTAAATATTAAAAATAGCCTAACTTACTTCGACCGAAATATCGAGGAGCCCGACTTTGCTTTTGCTGGCAAGCAGTGGTCTTCTTTTAGTGAAGTAGCCTACAACATTCGTAACACCACATCCACTTGGATCACCGGATTAAATTTTTACACCGATACGTTTGATGAGCTCCCTTTTGACTCGTTGGAAAGGGATTATAGTTACACCACACTAGGTGCCTTTGTTCAAAATACCTGGAACATTTCTACTCTATTTGCTCTGGAGAGTGGATTTCGGCTCGACTATGATTTTAACTACGGTTTATTTGCTTTACCTCGGGTTTCGCTGCTTTCTCAAATTAATGAAAAATGGTCTGCCCGAGTTGGCGGCGGGCTAGGCTATAAGCTGCCAACTATTTTTAGTGAAGAGGCGGAGAACCTAACCTATCAAGGAATACTCCCAATTAGCACCAAAGAAATGGAAGCCGAACGCTCGGTAGGTGTCAATTTCGATGTAAACTATAAAACTGCTTTGGGCAATAACTGGACTTTCTCCATCAACCAACTTTTCTTCTATACGCAACTTAATGAAGCACTAGTATTCAGAGAGAATAATAGCGAACAATACTTCTATGAAAATGCTGATGGTCCGGTAGCCAGTCAAGGAATTGAAACTAATGTTAAGCTTACGTATCGGGATTTCAAACTGTTCGCCAACTACGCGCTGATTAATACCCGACTAAAATACGATAACCTAAACCTGCAAAAACCTTTAACACCCAAGCACAATATTGGCGTAGTGCTAATGTACGAAGTAGAGGATAAGTGGCGCATTGGCTACGAAGCGTACTACACCGGAAGTCAGTTTAGGAGTAACCGAACTCAAACCAATGACTTTTGGATTATGGGATTAATGATGATGCGAAAAATGAATCGCTTGAGCCTATACGTTAATTTTGAGAACTTTACCGATACGCGCCAGCATCGGTTAGAACGATTTGATATTGATCAGCACATTAAACCAAATTTTCCGGAAATATGGGCACCTACCGATGGACGTGTTATTAATGCCGGGGTAATTTTGGAGCTATAGAATCGGGTTAATTACAGTACTCGTTGAGTGCTTCTTCGGCTTCGGGAACGTTTAACGATTGAGCCACACGAATATCGCCGCATCCGGCACTTTTCTTTCCTTGGTAAACTTTTAAAGCCCCTCGGTATAGATAGGCCTCACCATAATCCCCATTTTTGCTAATTGCCTGATCGTAAGCCTCCATTGCTTCCTGCGTTTCACCTAATTTATGATGAGCGCGCCCCTTAAGAAAAAACACTTGAGGGTTGCTCTGAATAATTTCTGAAGCTTTAGAAAAATAGAAGGATGCATCCGCATAATTTTTCTCTCGGAAATGATATTTACCAATACTCAACAGTGAATTAGCATGCTTAGGATCAATTTCTATCGCTCTTTCGTAATTCTCCAAGGCCTTTTCAATCTCCCCTAATTCTTCGTAGGCTCTACCTTGGTTATATACCGACGTTAGATCTTCCGGATTATATTCTAAATAGGCGTCATACTGCTGAATAGCTGCCTCATATTTTCCCTGTTTAAACAGTTTGTCTCCCTCTTTCGATTGATTATCGCCGCAGGCGCAGAGAATAGAAGAAAATAGAATGGAATAGAAAAACAATTTCATGTCTGATACTGGCTTAGTTTTTAACTCTTGGATTGAAACTGGGAGGCGGATTTGATTAAACCGCTACTTGGTGGTCGCGTAATGCCTGGTTTAAAGAAGTCTTTCGGTCGGTGCTTTCTTTACGCTGACCAATAATTAACGCACAAGGTACCTGATAATTACCTGCAGGAAATTCTTTTGTGTACGAACCCGGAATTACTACCGAACGGGGCGGAACTTCTCCTTGGTAGATGACAGCACTGTCTTGCGTAACATCAATAATTTTTGAGCTGGCAGTAAGCGTAACGTTCGCGCCTAGTACCGCTTCTTTCCCAATACGAACTCCTTCCACTACAATACAGCGGGAGCCGATGAAAGCGTGATCTTCTATAATTACCGGAGCTGCCTGTACGGGTTCGAGAACACCACCCAGCCCTACTCCACCGCTCAAATGAACGTCTTTGCCAACTTGAGCGCAGCTTCCTACCGTTGCCCAGGTATCTACCATTGTGCCTGAGCCTACGTATGCCCCAATATTTACGTAAGAGGGCATCATAACAACCCCTTTTGCTAAATGAGCACCGTAGCGAGCAATCGCGTGCGGAACAACTCGTACACCGAGCTTTTCGTAGCCGGTTTTCAATTTCATTTTATCATGAAACTCGAAGGGACCAACTTCTAGTGTTTTCATTTTCTGTAACGGAAAATAAAGTATTACGGCCTTTTTTATCCAATCGTGAACAATCCACTCATCATTCTGGGGTTCGGCTACTCGCTTTTTCCCCATGTCCAGATCGGCAATAGTAGATTTTATCGCTATTTTTACGTCTTTATCTTGTAAAAGCGAACGGTCTTCCCAAGCCGCTTCAATCATTTTTTGAAGTTCCATAAATTAGATTTCCTTCAGTTTAAAGTAAAGGGCAGAAATTGTGAAAAAAAATGTTGGGGCAATTGTATCAGTGCTAAAGCCGGTGGATGATATACGAATGTACCATAAGATGGCGCAGTCGCTCGTTCGTACTGGCAAATTTTCGGTGAATATACTAGGATTTTACTCAAATACACATTCCGCATTTACTGATATAAAATTTCATCCGATCTTCCGGTTCAACAATCAAAGTTTTAACCGATTAACTGCAAATCCCCGTATTTTTTTGCGACTTCTCAAGATCAAGCCAAACTTTATTATTGTCAATACACCCGAACTGGCACCGGCGGTTTTACTGTATTCACTATTTTATGTTCATGTAAAAGTGTTCTACGACATACGAGAAAATCAATCTCGCAATATCGCTCATCACCACAGCAGAAGAAAAAAATTAAGAAAATGGCTGGCCAACTTTGTGGAGTTTTTAGATCGACAGTTAGCGATTCGTTCTCAACGGTTGTTTATAGCTGAACCTGGATATCTTCAGGAACAACCTTGGCTCAAAAGATATCCTCACTTATTGTTGGAAAACAAGGTGATAGCCAAACCCCGCACCAAGTACCCGGCAACTAATGCCCCCATTACGTTAGTATATACCGGAACCATCAGTACTGTTTATGGCATTTGGGATACCCTTCGTTTTGCTGGATCACTGTATCATGCTTTAGAAGGTAAATTAAGATTTATGCTGATAGGGCACGTTACCCAAGTAGAAACGTACCGAAAGCTTACCACTGAACTATCGGCCAAGCCTTGGGTAATTCCTACCATTAGCTTGCGCCCAGTGCCTCACCATCAGCTTTTAGCAGCGATGCAGGAAGCTCACTTTGGCGTAGTTAGTCATCAAATTCTACCCAGTACCGAAAATTGCTTTCCTACCCGAATTTGGGAATATATGCATTATCAATTACCCTTCTTTTTGCAGGATCATCCGCTTTGGGTAGACTACTGTCGACCTCATCAGTGTACTATTCCTATTGATTTCTCTCAAGAATGTTGGCCGATGGATGAAATAGTAGATAAAGTGAAGAACACGGGTTTTTATCCTTACGGAAAACCGGTTAGCATTTATTGGGAAGAAGAATCGTTTGTATCAGCCATTGAACAAGCACTTCAAGGTTAGGTCAGCCGCCATTCTTTAATCGTGGAAATAGCCTGATGAGCCGTCATGTCGTACTGACAAGGAACCACCGAAACATAGTTGTTGGCAATCGCCCATTCGTCATTATCTTCTCCCGTATCGAAATTGACAAAATTTCCGGCCATCCAAAAGTAGCGTCGGCCGTAGGGATCATGCCGCTGATTAAATTCCTCCTGCCACTTGGCATCCGCCTGTCGGCAGATTCGTATTCCTTGAATGGGTTCTTGCTGTTTATGAGGAAAGTTCACGTTAAGCGCAATCCCCTTCGGAAATTCATTTTCCAGTGCGGATTTAGCGATTCTACGAACATACTCGGCAGTATGAGAGAAGTCAGCATCCGCATCAAAGTCACATAAAGAAAAACCGATTGACGGAAATCCTTCAATTGCCCCTTCTACTGCTGCCGACATGGTACCCGAGTACAGCACACTGATAGAGGTATTGCTACCGTGATTAACTCCACTCACGACCAAATCAGGCGGCTGATCTTTGAGCACAAAATGTTTACCTAGTTTTACACAGTCAGCGGGGGTTCCGGAACATTTATACGCACGTACCTCTTCAAATAAGTCTGTCTCGGTAAGCCGCAGTGGTTCCCCAATAGTAATGGCGTGCCCCATGCCTGATTGCGGGCTATCCGGAGCTACTACTATTACTTCCCCCAGATCTTTCATAATATCAATCAGAAAATGAATTCCTCGAGATGAAATTCCATCATCATTGGAGACAAGAATTAGCGGTTTCCCCATTAGTCACTTTATTAGGAATTGAGCAAAGAATTATAGTAAGCAGTCACTCGCACCAAATCACGCTGTCGGTCAGGCTTTAGTCTATTCTTCTTAATATACTTTTCTACCTTCGCCTTATTTTTGGGAAGCATATCGTATAAATCGTCTTTCTTTTGAGAAAAATACTGAATCTCGCCATCCCGAGTCAGAAAATAATACTGATAATCCAGCCGAAATCGGTTCATCATCTGATTACCAAACATAAAGGGATCATACATTGCAGTTGACTGCTGTACAACCTCTTCCCGGCAAAGTAGCGTCAGCGTGTTTTCATAGAGTACTTCAAATAGCCGAGGAGTCTTATAATCACCGGTTACTTGGTAGGGTAATGCGTAAAATTCTCGGTAACGACCGTATTCAGCGTCATAAATTTCAAAGAATACAATCTTCCGGGCACTATATGTTTTAATAGTGTTATTGCTACTAAACTGAATAATATCTGCTTCTAAATTATACTTAATT
>NZ_JBARYM010000405.1:0-9891 GCF_049647865.1 Tunicatimonas sp.
GAGCATATGTAAAACAAAAAAAGGTGGCTTAAAATGCCACCTTACTTCACTTTTGAGTTAGATCTACTACTTTGTATCTACTAACCTCGGGTCCAAATTGCTTTCACTTCATCAATAGCTTCTTCTACAGCTTCTTTGTCCAGACCCAACCGGCAAGCCATATCTACGCAAAGCTGATGCTCTTGTTCTGCTATTTCTCCATCGACAATAGATATAAAAATGGCATCCATTATTTGATCTTCGGGCTGTACTTGGTTCAGTGGAACTACATGCTGAAGTTTATCGGCATCTTTAATAATGCGGTCAAACTCTTCGGCGTTCATTCCTGTTTCTTCGGCACGTTCGGCTAAAAACTCCCTTTCCCTTGCATCCATATATCCGTCGGCTGCTGCAATAGCAACTAAGTTTACGAAATGCTCTAACTTAATTTTTCTATTTGTCATATTGAGGTATTTTAGAACTCAATACCAAACTTACAACTTGATATTTAGTACTCCAACTCCCTGATTTTCAGTGCATGTAATGTAGAAGTTTCGCGGTTCCTCTTTTTTAGTTTTTGCTGAGCAAGTTGGAAATAGCTCTACCTGTAAGGTTTAGGTAGGCTTACCCAACAAGTATGCATTTTAAGGAAAAGTAGGGTAAACCTTATTTTAAAGGCCTACCTATAGCCAACAGAGTTTAATTACTTTAAAATACACTATTAATATTATTTATATAACAAACTGTATAACTTAAATAATATCTGGTGATTTGACTGATTCTGACTCCTCACTCTTTCTGAAGATTTTAGTATTTGTTGGGTTTTATTCTAATAACTAATATTATTGAGCAATACTTATTAAATGGTATTTATCTACCAGAAACAGCTATGGCAGTTAGTGGAGCAGATGTACAGCATGCAAAGAAGTTATTGTGTTCAGGGAAATTGGTAGCTATCCCTACCGAGACCGTGTACGGCTTAGCAGGAAATGCCTTAAACCCCAGAGCTGTAGCGACTATCTACGAGGTAAAAAACCGACCATCTTTCAATCCGCTCATCATTCATACTGATAGCCTAAAGAAAGTAGCTAACTACGTAGCATCTGTACCACCTTTGGCTCAAAAGTTGGCTGATAAATTCTGGCCCGGTCCACTTACTATACTGCTGCCAAAAACCGATGCATTACCGGATATAGTGACCGCAAGCTCAGAGCGAGTAGCGGTGCGAGTACCGCAGCATTCGCTTACGCTTTCTTTACTTAAAGAACTTGATTTTCCATTAGCTGCCCCCAGTGCTAATCCATTTGGGTACATCAGCCCTACTCAGGCTGCCCACGTAGAAGCGCAATTAGGCGATAAAATAAGCTATATTCTAGACGGAGGATCATGTTCAGTGGGTATTGAATCTACCATTGTCGGAATAGAAGATAACAGAGTAGAGGTATACCGCTGGGGAGGTATTTCTTTAGAAGATTTAACAGCGGTAGTGCCCAACGTACAAACTTATTCTAATCAGCTAGAAGAATCGCCTTCCGCCCCAGGAATGTTAAAAAGCCATTACGCTCCATCAAAAAAAATTATTATTGGGAATTTGGCTGAATTACTGCGACAATACCACCATTCGGAGGTGGGAATTATCTCGTTTAGCGATTTTTTTCCGCAAATCCCAAAAAACCGGCAGTGTGTATTATCTGCTTCGGGCAATTTAAACGAGGCAGCTCAGCGACTCTTTTCTTCATTACGCCATTTAGATCGCCCCTATATTAAGGTAATCTTATCTGAATTTGTCCCTAATTATGGACTAGGTCGGGCTATTAATGATCGTTTAGCTCGTGCTTCTGCTTAATTTTGTGGTATATCTACGCCAGCACTTTTCTTTCTGGTGCCAAATTAGGCGAGTTAGAATAAATGCATCTTACTTCGCTTCGTATATGGTTCCAGGTTTCTTCATAAGATGTAGCATAATTTACTGTATGATGCACACCTTTTGGTTCCATAGACTCAGCTATCATTTTAATATTAAATTTCCGTGGAAAAAGTAACTCTTTCATGCTAATATTGATTTCACTTAAAAATATTACATTACAAATGTACAAAAATATATGATTATTATACAATAAATTAACACTATTTTTTTTAAATGCTTCCTATTTCAGTTATAAAAGCACTTTGTACTTATGAAAAAAGTACATGACCCATGAAAGCTATTGCCGAATAGAGATTATTAACGACCTATTTTCAAATGCAACTCTGTACGACTATTAAATTTGAGGTTTATGCTAACTTTTTTCTTAAGCAGATCGTTATTTTTACAAATCAGTATCTGGTAAAAGAAAAGCCAGGTTTGTGCACATTTTTATATCGATTTATTAGATATATTTGCCGTGCATTTTATGGTGTAATTCAAACTAAATAAACCCATGACGCAAGTTGTCATTACAGCAGTTGTAGCTTTTACAATAGTCATATTACTTCTGGTAGCACTGCTACTGTTTGCTCAGTCTAAACTGGTTCAGCAAGGTGATGTGAAGATTATTGTTAACGGCGATGAGGAGAATCCAATTGTAGCTTCAGCCGGAAGTACGTTACTTTCTACCTTATCCAGTGAAAAAATCTTTTTACCTTCTGCCTGCGGGGGAGGGGGTACTTGTGCTATGTGCAAGTGTGCTATCGATGAAGGAGGAGGCGATGTTCTTCCTACCGAAGTTGGCCACCTAAGTCGCACTGAGCAGAAAGAAAATGTTCGTCTATCGTGCCAGGTGAAGGTAAAGAGTGATATGCGAATCCGCATTCCCGAAGAGATCTTCGGTATTAAAAAGTGGGAATGCGAAGTAGTTTCCAACTACAATGTCTCTACTTTTATTAAAGAATTTGTAGTGAGATTGCCCCAGGGCGAAACGCTAGATTTTGAATCAGGTGGCTATATTCAGATTGATGTACCTCCGGTTACGGTGAATTTTAAAGGAATGGACATTGCCCCCCACCCGGAGTTAGGTCATAAACCGGATATCTTCCAGGAAGATTGGGATAAATTTGGGCTGTGGGATTTAACCATGAAGAATGATGAGGAAATTTTCCGAGCTTATTCTATGGCTAACCACCCGGCTGAAGGAGATATCATTATGCTAAACATCCGGATTGCTACTCCACCGTGGGATCGTGCCGCTGGTAAGTGGATGGATGTAAATCCGGGTATTTGTTCATCATATGTGTTCTCCCGCGAAAAAGGAGATAAGGTAACTATCTCTGGTCCTTACGGCGAGTTCTTCATTAACCCCACCGAGCGGGAAATGATTTACATTGGCGGTGGTGCCGGTATGGCTCCGCTACGGTCACACATCTTCCATTTGTTCCATACTGAAAAGACCGACCGTAAAGTATCGTACTGGTACGGTGGACGCTCTAAGCGAGAACTGTTTTACGTGAATCACTTCCGCGATATTGAGAAAGACTTTCCTAATTTTAACTTTCACATCGGACTATCCGAGCCATTAGAGGAGGATAACTGGAAGGTAAAAGAAAACCTTGAGGGTGAAGGAGACGGTTACGTCGGATTTATTCACCAAGTACTTCTTGATAATTACCTAAACGAGCATCCAGATCCCGATGAAGTGGAGTACTACCTTTGCGGACCTCCATTGATGAATGCTGCGGTACTAAAGATGTTGGATGATATGGGAGTACCCCCCGAAAATATACGATTTGATGATTTTGGTGGGTAACCCATCTCTGATAAAAAAGAAGAAAGGGAGCGAATTTTCGTTCCCTTTTTTTATTTTGGCTAAGCGGTTTTCTGAACAATCTTTATTCTATGAGTTTAAGTCTATTCTTTCGCCCAGTTGATCCTACCGTTTACGAATGGGGTTCTCATCGGAATACAGTATTCAAATCAGTTGAAGTATTCACTCAAGAATTTCCGAACTATGCTGAGGCTGACATTGCCCTGATTGGCCTGGGCGAACACCGGGGTAGTGAGTTTGACGAAGGAATGGAGCAGGCTGCCGATGCAGTACGTAAAGCATTCTACCAGCTTAAGAAAGGAAGCGGAGCTTACAAAATAGTAGATTTAGGAAATCTAGTAAATGGGCACAGCTTGGAGGAAACCTACGGAAGAGTGCGCGAAGTTTGTGAAACCCTCATCAATTATAAGACCTTCCCAGTACTTATTGGTGGCTCCCACGATTTAGACTACGGCCAGTACCAAGCCTACGAAACGCTAGAAAAATTAATTGGAGTGCTTTGTGTTGATGCCTTTATAGATATTGAACGTACTCAAATGACGGAGCAAACCCTGCGACCCAATCAGCATCACCTTCATCAAATTCTAATGCATGACCCTAACTATCTGTTAAATTACAGTCATATGGGCTATCAGAGTTATTTGGTAGATGATGATGTACCCGCTCTACTAGATAAGTTCTATTTTGATAGCTACCGGTTAGGGTTAGTGAACCAAGGCATTGCCACTATGGAACCCGTACTGCGGGGAGCCGATATGTTGAGCTTTGATATTTCTGCCATAAAGTTGGCAGATGCACCCGGGCACGCCCGAGCACAACCGTTTGGTATCACTGGGCAAGAGGCCTGCCAGCTTTGTTGGTACGCCGGACACAGCGAACGACTAACTTCGGCGGGGTTCTACGAATACAATCCTGATTTTGATGATGAGCGTCAAACTACCGCCGCAGTATTAGCGGTGATGATTTGGTACTTAATAGAAGGCTATTATCATCGTACCTACGAAGAAGACTTTGAAAGTAATGACTTCATTAAATACTTAGTACCACTAGCTGATGTACCCGAGCATATTACTTTTTATAAAGCTAAGAAGAGCGAAAAGTGGTGGATGGAAGTACCTACCCCTCCTAACAATCGCTTAAATGAGCGCAAAAGTATTGTACCCTGCGACCAGTCAGACTACGAAATGGCTACAAAAGGGGAGATTCCCGACCGTTGGATTCAGACTCAGGCTAAGTATTCTTAGAACCTTTTTACTAGTATGATCTAATCTAAATTAGTATCATTGCCTCTATGAAAAATCTTATCTCCCTTCTAGGCTGTTTTGTTTTTTTAAGTATTGCTACCACTAGCTGCGCTCAGAATGATGGCTTTAAATCTGTTTTCAACGGAGAGAATTTAGATGGTTGGGAGATTTACGGAACCGAAAAATGGTACGTAGAAGATGGTTTGTTAGTATGCGAAAGTGGCCCCGACGAAGCCTACGGTTATCTGGCTACCAATGAGTCGTACAAAGACTTTATACTGACGCTAGAGTTTCAGCAGGAGGCTAACGGGAACAGCGGTGTGTTTTTTCGTTCATCAATTGAAGGCACAAAAATCACTGGCTGGCAGGTAGAAGTGGCCCCTCCCGGCAACGATACGGGGGGAATTTATGAATCGTATGGACGGGGTTGGCTAGAGCAAATCCCCGAAGAAAAAGAAGACATTCTAAAGATGGGCGAGTGGAACCAAATGCGAATTGAGGTGAAAGGCGATCAGGTGAAAACCTACCTTAACGAGCAACTTATGGTAGATTTACAGGACGAAAAGATTGGAAAAGCTAATGGCTCAATTGCGTTACAAATTCACGATGGGGGTGGCATTAAGGTACGATGGCGCAATTTGATGGTGAAGGAGTTATAAAAAGGCTCATTTCTGAAAGAGTCCATTACAGTAACTGCCCATATACGCTCCCCAACTGATCGGTTTTTTTATTGGAAGTTCAGTAGCAATGCGGTGAATTTGCATTTCACTAAAGGTGTAGGTGTGTCGTAGATCAGTGCCGTGACAGTAAATAATATCTAGCATTCCGTTGCCGTCCAGATCACCAATCCAGGGAGTAGAAGAAATATTGCTTCCTTCCCAGGTCTCGCCCAGTTGTTGCACATCACCGCTACCAATATCGATTGCTACCAGCATATTGTAGAAGAACTTTTGGTACAACTCATTTACCTGCTGGTAGTTGACACTCATAATAATCTCATCGCGACCGTCTTCAGTCAGGTCAATAGCTACCGCAGTGCTTGTCTGGTAGAATCCTAACGAATCTCTAAACTCAATAGCTCCGTTACTACCGTTAACCATAAATTGCCGATTCCACTCTAGATTGGGCCACTCGCCCTGGGCTACAGAGGCAAACAAGTCAGGAATAGTGTCACTGGTAAAGTTTCCTACCGCTAGCGAACTGTAGGCCTCAGTATTGGGCAGCGTTGTTTGCCAAAGTGTTTTAAAAGTGCTTCCGTCAAATGCAATCACATCACCCGCTACTGAAATCGCCACAATGTCGGGAACAGTATCGCCCGTTAGATCTACCGCTACTGGCGGAGCAATAAATCCTTTGTTGGGGCTGCTAGACAACAGTTTAGCTCCTGATAAATCTCCGTGCATTATATCAGATAGGGTAGTGGCGTACAAATTACCACCAATGGTTTCACCCCCCGTACCGAAAACTACGGTTAGCTCATTTTCAGTTGAGCTAGGGATAGCTACTACTGACATATAAATTTCTTTGTCATCGGGCATGGCGGCCTTAGCTAAAACCTCTCCGGTTCGAGCGCTGAGCACCATCAGATAGCCCGCCGGACGGTTGGGATCATAAGCTTCTACTAGCACATCGCCCCCGTTAGAAACTAACAAATCTTCCAGTCCATCCTGATCCTGGTCAGGAATGAACTGGGGATTATAAAAGTTATACCACTTAGCTTTGCGAACTTCTTTAAGTTTGGCAGCGGGAAAAAATTCCCATAGCACTTTCCCACTCGCTCCGCTAATGGCTTTGAGTACGGCCGAACGCCCCCCGATAACTACATCTTCTACCCCATCGCCATCAATGTCCTTGAGTGCCGCCGAACCGAACACCTGATCGCGAGCGGCTACTCGCCACAGCATTTCCCCGCTGGCACCATCGAGCGCAATAATAGCCGAATCCGACGGGGTAAGTTCTGCTGCTCCCGCGCCCAGAATAATATCCTTTACTCCGTCACCATTTAGGTCGGTAGTTCGGGGAGAGGAAAAGGTGCCAATGGAAGGGAGGTGTACCGACCAGGAAGGTTGCGCCCAAAGCTCAGTTGGGCTTATCAATTGACAAATCAATAATATTATCAATACTAAGATTTGCTCACCGAAAGAAAAAAACCTCCTCATCGCTTTAACTTATCTATTAATTACCAATACCAGGTTATTTGCGGTAATCTAGTGGCGGCTCCCGGTCACCCAGCAGAGATTCGTAGGCAAAGTCACCGCCCCTCTTTTGCATCAGTTCTTCGCGCGCGGTCTGCGTAATCTCCGGTTTCTGATAAATATCCATGGCGGTTAACGCTAGTGTTTTAGCGGCTACCATCATTCCCTTGTGACCAATGCTGGTTCCACCAGCGGCAACAGCCTGCCAACTGTGCGCGTAAGTACCCGGCACCCAGGTAGCGGCCGACATTCCAGCAGTAGGAGCCATCCAGCTCACATCACCCACGTCGGTAGAGCCACCCGTACCCCGATTGCTCACCGTGTAGGATTGCACTTCATTCGCTGAAGCTAAAGTAGCATCTCCGGGATCGTACGTTTGCTGAATTTGCTCGGCAAACGCTTTTTCTTCTTCATCGTAGCTTACTCCGCCCACTGCTTGTAAGTTCTGGTACATCATCTCCGACAGCGTTTCGTTGGGTAGTACATTGTAAATTCCGTGAATTACTTCGTACTCCATGCGGGTACCGGTTCCTAACGCCGCGCCTTCGGCGGCTTTCACTACTCGCTCAAACATATCGCGCACTTCCTGCATTTCAGGATGACGCACGTAGTAGAAGGACTCAGCGAAACCCGGAACGATATTCGGCGCATCGCCACCCTTAGTAATCACGTAGTGAATCCGGCTTTCGGCCGATACGTGCTCACGCATCATATTCACCATCATATTCATAGCTTCAATTCCATCTAAGCTTGAGCGACCTTTCTCAGGTGCCGCTGCGGCGTGAGCGGCATTACCGTAGAAGCGAAACTTGGCCGATTTGTTAGCGAGGGAAGAACGGGCACTAGCACTGTTGCGGCTTCCCGGGTGCCAATGCAGCACTGCTCCCACATCATCAAACAAACCTTCGCGCACCATATAGACTTTTCCGGCTCCGCCTTCTTCAGCAGGAGTACCGTACAACCGCAGGGTACCTGTAGTACCGGATTCTTCCAACCAGCTCTTTACTGCAATAGCCGCCGCTACCGAGCCAGTACCAAACAAGTGATGCCCGCAGGCGTGTCCACCTTTTCCTTCTTCTTTAATTTCCTGCTTGGGAACAGCCGTTTGCGACATGCCAGGTAGCGCATCAAACTCAGCCAATAGTGCAATAACTGGCTCACCCGAACCGTAGGAGGCCACAAAGGCGGTTGGAATATCGGCCACTCCGGCCTCTACCGAGAATCCAGCATCAGATAGTGTTTTTTGCAACAATTGCGAGCTTTGCTCTTCTTGGTAGCCCAATTCGGCGTAGTTCCAGATTTGGTGGGCAACCTCGGCGTACTGCTCCTGCTTTTCGTCCAGGCCAGCCAGCACGGACTTATCATCTTTAGATAATTTGGATTGGGCCAAGCCAGCAGATATTAAGCAAAAGCTTATAAAAAAAGTGATCAGTGTCTTCATAGATTAATAAGGTGTAGTGTTCAAACTTCTAAAATACGGCTACCTGACTAACCAGACAATGTCTAGGCTCATATTTTTATGGCGATCAACCTTCAAACAAAAACAGCAAGAATATAATTAATCATGTTTCTACGTGAAAACACTCAATGAATAAGGAAACCAAATATCCACTCATTATTACTCTGGCTTTAGATGAAAGTAGTCAGACGTACTTTAATCGACTTCGAGAAAAGTACTTTCCAAAGGAGCGAAACTATTTACAAGCCCACCTCACGCTTTTCCATAAACTACCCGGCCAAGAACGATCCGCTATTTCTCAAACACTAACCGAGGTAAGCCAAGCCACTCAAGAGCTTTCGTTGGAAGTGGCTAAAGTAAAGAGTATGGGCCGGGGAGTGGCTTTTGTGCTAAAAAGCGAACGACTGATAACTATTCACCGGCAGCTCTCTCGGCAATGGCATGATTGGCTTACTCCCCAAGATCAACAGCAACTATGGCCGCACGTAACGGTACAAAACAAAGTGAGTCCGGAAGAAGCCCAGCGCACGCTCGAGCAGCTTTCGCCGTCGTTTGAGCCATTTACAGCCACTGGAACCGGACTGCAGTTATGGGAATATCGGAATGGCCCCTGGGAGTTTGTACGGATGTACCCGTTCGGGTAAACCGAAAAATCGTATATTTCGGTCTAACCTAATCTTGGTGTATTATGCGACAACTTATTTGCTTACTCTTTTTATTAACGTTTTTCACTATGACTGCTTTTGCTCAATCCGATAATGATCACGTTCGCCACGTAGTAGTATTCAAATACAAAGCCGATGCTTCGGAAGCGGATATTCAGAAAGTTACCGACAGCTTTCGCGATTTACAAAATACTATTCCGGGGATTGTGTCTTTTGAGCACGGAATCAATAACAGTCCTGAAGGAAAAAATATGGGCTTTACTCACGTCTACTTACTCACTTTTGAAGACGCTGAAGCTCGCGATACCTATTTGCCTCACCCTGAACACAAGAAATTTGGTGGCCTGCTCGGTGAATTAAACGTACTAGAAGATGTGTTTGTGGTTGATTATACGGTAGGAGAGTAGTATAGATTACTTCGTCTCACGAGATGTTTTTACTGAGGTAGAAGAATGACAATATCGGTTCCGTACTCCTCACTGCTATGGTAAGCTATAGATCCCTGGTGCATGTTTACTACCAGTTTAGCAATATAGGTTCCTAATCCGGTGCCCTTCTTCTTTCCTGCGGTGGCAAATTTTTCGAAGAAGCTATCGCGTAGTTCGGTAG
>NZ_JBARYM010000406.1:0-5345 GCF_049647865.1 Tunicatimonas sp.
ACGGAAGCAATGAGGTTATTAATACGGCCCCCGATCAAACCTTGAGCCTTACTGGAAGTGGCCCAGTGACTATTGGTGGAACGTACCCAAACTTTACTGTTGGCAGTACCGATCTGGTGAATGATGCCGATAGTGACCCGGCTAACGAAATCCAGGATTTGTCGCTCAGTGGTAATGACCTACAAATTACTAACAATACCTTAGCTACCACCGTAAATTTAAGCCCCTACTTAGATAATACTGACCAACAGACCCTTTCTCTAACAGGAAATACCCTATCTATTAGTAGTGGTAATAATGTGGACTTGAGTGGCATAGGCGGTACCAATACGGATAGTCAGACATTATCTAATAATAAGGTAGCTAATGACGTAACCATAACTATTGCCGGAGGTAACAACACTTCTTTTTCGGTGGCAGACAATGATAATAATGCTACCAATGAAACCATTACTTCAGCTAATCTGGATGCTAGCGATATATTACGCGTTCAAGAGGGAGGAAACGATCTGGCTATTGACTTATCTAGATTCCAGAGAAAAGCCTTACCCGACAGCCACGTACTGGTAGGAAATTCCTCTGGGGTAGCCACTCCAGTGGAATTATCGGGAGATATTACTCTCAACACCGATGGTACCATGACGATTAACGTAGATGCGGTAACTACGGCGAAGATTCTCAATCAGGCGGTTACTACCAGTAAATTAGCCGACAATGCGGTCACTTCGGCTAAATTGGCTGACGACGCGGTGACGCGGACTAAAATTAACAGCAATGTTGCGGGCGGCGGATTAACTCAAGCGGCCAACGGAAGCTTACAAACCACTAATACCGCCAGTGGTGAGATTCTTATTGGACAGGGCACGCAGGCTACCGCTCAGACAGTAAGTGGTGATATTGCTCTAGCGGCTAATGGTAGCACTACAGTAGAAGGTTTGCAAGGCCGCCCCGTAAGTACTACTGCCCCTTCAAATAATCAAGTACTTACCTGGGATGGTTCCAATTGGATTCCCGCTGGTGCAGCAGCAGGAGGAGAACAGTGGTATTCCGGCAGTGGTGCGCCCACTGCTCTTAATCCGGCTACTGCCATTAATGGCGATTTTTACTACGATACCACTAGTGATATTGTGTATTTCAAGCAGGGCGGTAGTTGGGCTGCTCAGGGTGGATTCGGAGCTATTCCAAATGCCCCGGTGAATACGGGTGGTATTACTGGATTAACTTACCGTACACCACTATTGTACATTGGTGATGAGGAACCAGAAGAAGGTGATGATATCGGTGCGATAGGAGATTTTTATTATAGCCGCGATGAAGAGAAGTTGTATTACCGACTTTTGGATACAAGTAATGGAAAAATTAAGTGGCAAGATATAAAAGATTAAATGGCAAAGTCTATGAGTAAACTATGCTATATAACTACTCTAGTTGTTTCGTTAATACCGACGTTGCCTATGTCTGCTCAAATAACTGTGCAACAAGGTTCTTTCAAGGTAAATGGCATAGATGCTTTAATTTCATCTAATGCTTCGTTAATCAACTACGGTACTGTTGTTCAACAGGGTAGTTTATTTATTGAAGAAGACCTACTGAACTACGGCAATTACGAAGCCTCTACTTCTACTATAGTACTAAGAGGTAGAAACCAGCGCATACTGAGCGATGCTTTAACTATAGCCCAATTGCGCGTTGCCGGAGGTGGAATAAAATCTTTGGAAGGAACTATTGAGGTTAGCAGCCAATTACATTTGGAGCAAGGATTGTTACGGGTTGATAACCAACATCGGCTAGCCCTAGCTGAATCAGCCACGATTATCCAAAGTAACGATGCTTCTTACGTGTGGGGTGGGGTTAGTCACCGAGGTACGGGCAGCAAATTTTTCCCGGTAGGCACTCAAAGCGAATACGCCCCGCTAACGCTTACTGATGTTCGAGGAGACCGCCCGCTGGTGCAAGTACGGTACGTTCCAATTACAAACCGGCCCATTTGGTCACAAACTCCATTAGCCGGAAGCTACGAAGGCTCGCCCGTTACGGTGACATTCTTAAGCCAAAACCCAGATCATAAGTTCTATCCTGAACAACTACGTATCACAGCCGGTAATACCTCAGACCAAACAAGAAGTGTACTCGATAGTGAACTACCGCAACTGAACTTACCCAGCATTACACTTTCCAGTACGTCGCCTACCGCCCTTCCCTGGATTTCGGTAGGCTTTGCCTTCAATGAGTCGGAAGAAGAAGTTTATATACCCAACGCATTTTCTTCTGAAGCACCTGATCCGGAAGATAGAGTTATCAAAGTTTACGGGCGCTATTTATCGCACAACAACTTTACTTTTGGTATTCAAGATTCTTGGGGGAGGTGGCTTTACCAAACTACGTCAGTAGAAGAAGCCACAACCGTCGGATGGACTACCTTGGGTTCTTCGCCAGCTCAGTTTCGCTACGTAGTATCCGGACAGTTCTTATCGGGTAATCCGTTTCTACACTCCGATACAATTATAAAATTTTAGTGGTAAATGCTTCAGTTACTATACCGCTATATTGGCATAAGCTGTTCTTATTGTTGGGATTGGTGGCTACTTACTCTGTTACCCTGGCCCAGCAAATTCCAATGAGCCAGTACTACGTTTCGCCTATCAATATCAATCCGGCTCTGGTGGGCAGTTCAACCCGCCCAATGGTAGCCGTTCAGCACCGCTCCCAGTGGAACACGGCCGCTCATCAGTATCCTATTAACATTGCTTCTGCTATCTACCCAATTATCCACCCTTACTCTCCCCGAATTCAGACCGGAGGTTTAGGGGTGGCTTTTACCCGGGCCAAAGCTGGAGTGCAAGGATGGCTAACCCACACTGAAGTTCAGTTAGCTGGGGCTTATAACCTTCCACTAGATTCTCGCCAAAAGCACGTTATCTCGCTAGGGATCGCAACAAGCTACTTACAACAATCGCTAGATTTTGGGAGTATTCGGTGGGGATCGCAGTATGATCCTAACATTGGTTACAACCCTAGCATAAATCCTTCGGTGCGCCTTATTCGCAACCGCTTGGGCTATATGTCGGTTGAGGCGGGCATCGTTTGGTCGTACAATAGCTTCAAAAATACATTGATGAGTCCTTGGCAGTGGATGAGTGGTCTATCGTTCTCGGATATGAACCGGCCCAATGTATCGTTTACCGACCAAGCCCGCCCCGCACCAATGACGTTCACTTGGCACGGCGGAGCCTCATACAGCCAATACTACTGGAAGATACACCCGCAAGCAATTGTTGTTTGGCAGCAGCACAATTATCATCTAAGTATTGGCGCCTACGGGCAATACCGAATCAGAACCAACAGAAGACGGGCAGAATCACTGCTAATTGGGGGGCTCTGGTACCGTTGGGGCGACGCTATTGCCGTTTCGGGCGGGGTACTTCATCAAGGTATACAGTTGGCCATCAGTGCTGATTTTTCTCGTAATCCCGGACTTGATTATTATAATGCGGGCACTGCTTGGGAAGTTTCTTTGACATTCACGGTTCCTTCCAAGAAATCATCTCATCACCGACGTTCTACCCCGCTAATATGAAGAGACTGCTACCAATTACGTTCATGGTGCTAGTGGTAGTGCCAATCTTAAGTTGGGGTAAGTCCAATCCTATCCGGCCATTGTTACGATCTGCCTTTGAAAAGTACGATCAGGGTCAATTCTTTGAAGCAGTTGATCTCTACCAGAAGGTGCTTTCTATTGACAGCACGCATAGTGAAGCTCATTATTATTTAGCCGACTGCTTCCGCTATTTGTTTAAATACGAGGAGGCTTTAAATCACTATCAGCAGGTTCAAGCCAGCGAAGCAACCAAGTACCCTCTGTTAGAATTTTATTTAGGTGCTACATATAAGTCGCTTAGCAACTACCAAGAAGCGGAGAAGTACTTTCGTGCATTTACTAAGGCTGATAGAGGCATAGAACAGTCGGCGTACTGGCTTTTGAAGGCTAACATTGAGCTTCAGGGAATAGCGAAAGCTAGAGAAGTACCTCGAATGACGACCGAGGATATTCAAATTACTCGCTTGCCTAGTCCGGTTAATACCACTCAGCATGATTTTGCCGCTACTCCTTACCAAAACCCGCATCAACTGGTAGTAACCTCTACCCGATCCGAAAGCAAAGGGTTGATTTCCCATCAGCAGCACGGTGGGGCATTTAGCGACAACTTTATTTTCTTGCTAGATTCTAATCAATGGCGAAATCGTACTTCGCTACACAATTTTGAAACACTTAATACCACCACCGACGAAGGTCCGGGGTCGATAAGTTCAGACGGAAACACTTACTACTTCTGCCGATTCAACAAGGGATACTATCAATTGTACGTTAGCGAGCGTAGCAACGGAAAATGGGACACACCTCAGTTACTGCCCGAACCAATTAACCTTCCCCAGTATACGGTAAAGCATCCGGCTATTTCTGCTTCCGGCGACACACTGTTCTTCTCTTCCGACCGGCCCGGTGGCTACGGCGAACATGACCTGTGGATGAGTGTTCGCCAACAAAATGAATGGCAAGCACCTATCAATCTTGGCTCATTGGTTAATACTCCCTTCCAAGAAACCTCTCCTTACTGGAATAGCGAACAGAAAGCGCTATTTTTTGCCTCTAATGGGCACCCCGGCTGGGGCGGCTACGATCTATTTCTAGTATCGCACCCCCTCTCGGTAGTATCTAGCCCCGTAGTAAATCTGGGAAAGCCACTAAACTCCTCCTACGATGACACCTACTTCTGGACCAATGACCGTACGGGGTATCTTACCTCTAACCGGGGAGGTAGTAGCACTGGTTTTGACATCTACGAATATCAATTATCTGCTGATAAGAAAAGCTTATTATTGGCATTCAGTAGCCAGTCGCAGTGGGCAAATTTGGCTAACCGATTAATCCAACTATCGGAAAGCTCGGGAGAGGAAAATCAACCACAGTTCTTTCAGGTTCTATCTAGCGAAGAGCAGAAGTCTCTTAGGCAAGCAGCAACCCGACGTATCTTCGAAACCTTACAGGAAGAGGGGGCACCTATCCTGGCGGAAATTGAAGAAGCCCAGCAGTTAGCTACACTTTACGGGGAAAATTTGCAGTGGTTGGTGAAAAGCCAACGTATGTTTTTGCAGAACTTTCAGGTGATAACGTGGCCCGATGAAGTTTACCAGTGGTACAGCACCCTTCCTTCCGAAGAAAAAGAAAAAGTTAAGCGAGTTGCGCGCGTTTTGCTACGCGAATCGCTACTTAACCAGTACGATGCATCAGTAGAAGTTGATAATTTTCAGTATGACCTACTTCCTTCAGAACAGCAGCAGTGGAT
>NZ_JBARYM010000407.1:0-11422 GCF_049647865.1 Tunicatimonas sp.
GAAATAGCGTTCGCTTTATCTCGCCGGCAAAGTATGATTGAGTGGCAAACGTTGGTAAGCCAGCCTACGTTTCCCCGACGAGTTACCCATAATGACACTAAATTCAATAATGTGTTATTGGATAAAAAAAGCCAACGAGCGGTATGCGTGATTGACCTGGATACGGTGATGCCGGGAGTAATCGGTTACGATTTTGGTGATGCCATTCGAACGATTGCAAACACTGCCCTTGAAGATGAGACTGAACTCGAGAAAGTAGCGGTGAACTTGAAATTTTACAAAGCGTTTGCTCAAGGATTTCTGGGCGAGGTGGGTAGTAAGCTAGATAAACAAGAATTAGAATCGCTGCATTTCGCTCCTAACTATATGACCTTTATTATGGGGCTACGAATGCTAACCGACTACTTACAAGGAGATATTTACTACAAAATTAACCATGCTGAACACAATCTTCAGCGGGCCAAAGCTCAATTTGCTTTGGTAATGAAACTAGAAGAAGCCAGTGCCCAAACTCAACAAATTCTCAACTCAATTCGTAATTATTGAATCAATTGTACGATGGTTGAATAGTTAAGCTGTTAAATTGATGTTTATACTTTGCCTATAGGTTGTAAGTGTAAAAGTCACGGATTAAAGACTTCTAACTTCCACCTTTTTCTGACTCTCGCCTTCGATCTCCAGAATTCCATTGAATTTATCAATGCAAGCTTTGTTCATTCTACTAAAAAATTTGGCATCTTTGCCAAAAAGGTAAAGCAATGGCGAAAGTTTTAGTAACGGGTGGGTTAGGCTACATTGGTTCTCACACCGTGGTAACTCTCCTACAGCATGATTTTGAGGTAGTTATCGTTGATGATCTTAGTAACTCTCAGGCGGATGTGCTTGATCGGATCGAGCAAATTACCGAGCAGCGACCCTCGTTCTATCAACTTAACCTCTGCGATGAGTCGGCGGTAGAAGAAATGTTTGAAAGCGAGTCTGGTATTGACTCAATAATTCATTTTGCTGCTAGCAAAGCCGTAGGCGAGTCGGTAGAGAATCCGTTGCTTTACTACAAAAATAATCTGCTGTCGATGATCCATTTGCTGGAGCAGATGAATAAGCGTAGTATCACTAATTTGGTATTTTCATCTTCCTGCACCGTCTACGGGCAGCCCGATCAGCTACCCGTTACTGAAAAGTCTCCGATGAAGCCGGCGGAGTCTCCCTACGGAAACACCAAACAAATTGGCGAACAAATCCTACGAGATTCTTGCCGAGCTAATTCAGTACTGCGTGTTATTGCCCTTCGTTATTTTAATCCAGTAGGTGCTCACGAGTCAGCACTGATTGGCGAATTGCCCAACGGGGTGCCCAATAACTTGGTACCTTTTATCACACAGACTGCGGCAGGGTCAAGGCCTCAATTGAAAATTTTTGGTCAGGATTATAATACTTCTGATGGCACCGCCGTTCGGGATTACATTCACGTAGTTGACTTAGCCGAAGCGCACGAAGTAGCATTACGTCGCTTGATGAATAATCAGCAAAAAGAAAACTTTGAGTTCTTCAATATCGGAACCGGAGAGGGGCACAGCGTTTTGGAAGTGGTCCAAATTTTTGAACGAGTAAACAATTTGTCGTTGAACTACAAACTAGTAGACCGCCGCCCCGGCGATGTAGAAAAGGTCTACGCCGACACTCACTACGCCAACACCGAACTAGGGTGGCGGGCTTCCCGAAGTCTGGAAGAGATGCTTAAGTCTGCCTGGAAGTGGCAACTGCGCGTAGCGCAATGAACAGAAAACAATTAGCAATGTAACCTTCTGAGTGAAGAAGCATACCTTCCTCATTGCACATTGCTAATTGATCTAGCCTGGTTGCAGTTCTACCTTTTTTCCGGCTACAGAGAGGTTTTCGTTGACGTACTGTTCGTCCCAGAGGTTAGAAATTACCGCGGAGATATGCGGGTTTTGTAGTGCCCATACGTAGGCCTTCATGGGGGCTTTCATGTCGCCGGGAACAATACGTTCCACTTTATCGATGCGCCAAGATGGGATAGGTTTGATAGCCTCATGGTGCGTAGCTACGGCCATGGCTGCTTTCATCGCAATAATTCCCATTCCACTTTCATGCGCTTGGCGAATGGCATCTTCTAAATAGCCACCATTGATAACATTATAGGCACACATGGCAGCATCGTACTCACCGGTTTCGGCGGCAGCCCGAAGTACTCCGGCAGGATCATTATGAGTAGATACTCCTAAATATCGCACTTTTCCCTCTCGCTTTAGCTGAGCAAAGGTTTCATAAATTTCCGGTATCTGCACTTCTTCGGGGCAATCGGCACCGTGTGGGCACATTAGAATATCAAAGTAACCAAATCCAGTTCGCTTTAAACTACCTTCAATAGACGATAGAATTTTATCGCGGTAAGCTTGGCTTCCTTCCACTTTATGAGCGTAGTCTGTCACCATCGCATTGGCCAAAAAAGCACCATCCATTGATTCGGCTTGCCCCGTCCAGTATTTAAGAAAGTAGCCGGGTTTATCTACCGCCCGGTCTTTACGAATCGCTTCCGCTTGTTTCATAATCGCCTCTTGCTTGCCCGAAGGCAATTCTTTGTAGATATCTCGGTAGAGCTGATCCCGTACTGCCGCAAAACCGCTAACTTTGGTAGTAATAAAAACCTTCTCTCGTTTAGAGGAGCTATCAATCACTTGACTGTAGGCTTCCTCGCATTCTCCGTCACCGTAAGCCGGAGCCATATCTAAGTAATTTAGCCCCTTGTCCATCGCCAATTCCACCGGACGAGTATTACCAAAACGAATCGGATCGCCCCCACAGACCACCTCTGAGATCATCATTCCGGTTCGTCCCAATTGGCGGTAAGCCATGCCTGATTGTTGATTGCGCCATTCCTGAACTACCTTGGTCCTAGCCGGTTGATTTGGTTTAGCATGAGCTGATTGAAGGCCCAAGCCTGAAAGTCCAGCTGAGGCTGCTGAAGCCACAGTTAGAAAATTACGTCGGGAGAGTGAAGATGGGGTGGGGGAGTCTGATTTTTTCATAGTAAGGTTGTTTTACTCAAGATAAAAATTCTTTTGAGAAGATAATAGGTCAATAAAGATCTATTGGAAAAAAATATTGAAGAGAACAAACATTAGCTATAGCTGGTCTATCGTTCTAACTATCACAAATTTAATCCTTAAAGCTTAGCTATTTTTGTTGCTGAGGCAAGCCTTCATCAACAATGAGTTTTTTTACGCGCAATCTATTTATTGAGAGATCATCAATAGCTAAAGATTTTACTCGAGCTTTTGCCAAGGCGAGTGATCCGATGGCGACGGTGCCAATAGCTAAGGCACCCACTGCCAATGCTCCCACTCCAACAGCGATCGTTGAGGTTGCCAAGCGACTGATGGCAGGCTGATAACTGGGGCGATGTCTACGATAATGATTATGAAGTAGTTGCATAGTTGTGGCTTTATTAGAATATACGGATATTTCGCTAAATCGTTGGTTGATCGTTTATTATTTACTTATGGTGCTGCAGTTGGCAGTGATGAATAAATAAGGGGTAATGAATGATTACTTTGCATCCATCATTAATCATTATAACTATGAAAGGAAGAATCGCTATACTCGGTGGGGGAAATTTAGGTAAAGCCATTGCCATTGGCTTAGCCAGCACGGAGCAGTACGAAGCTAACCATATTTTTGTAACCAGACGTAGGTTACACGGAGTAGAAGACCTGCAGCAGTTGGGAATTCAGACTACGAGTAATAACCGTCAGGCGGTACAAGAGTCAGAACTGATTATGCTGTGTGTACAGCCTAAGCAGCTAGAGTACTTGTTAATAGAAATCCGGGATGTACTCGACCCTAAAAAACACGTGCTGATTTCTACTATTACCGGAGTGAGTATTCGCGACATTGCCCGCCTTACGCTAGAAGAATTCCCGATTATTCGGGCTATGCCCAATACCGCTATTGCTATTCGGGAATCTATGACCTGCTTGGCAGCGCAGAATACTTCGGATGATTTACTGAAAGAGGTACAGGCTATTTTTGATGTGATGGGGGCAACGTTAGTTATTGAAGAAGAAATGATGGCCGCCGCTACGGTGCTGGGTGCTAGTGGCATTGCCTTCTGTCTACGATATATTCGGGCGGCGGCCCAGGGCGGTATTCAGATGGGTTTTCACGCCGAAGAAGCCCAGAAAATTGCGGTACAAGTTTGCCGGGGAGCTGCCTCACTCATCCTACAAAACCAGCGACATCCCGAAACAGAAATTGATAAAGTAACCACGCCCCAAGGCTGCACCATTGCTGGCCTCAACGAAATGGAGCACAACGGACTAAGCTCAGCGGTGATTAAGGGGATTATGACTTCTCACCGCCGCATTGGGAAAATTACGGACTAGTATTATAATGATTGATGACTAATGAACAGTTGACAATTGATGATTAGGACACACAAGCGGATTATGTGTAACTTCAATGCTTAGTAGCTATTCATTTATCATCAATCATTACTCACCCTTCATTAGCCACTACGCGCTTGCCAGTTCCTTAAGAGCGATTACAAACTTATCTAATTCATTTAGCGATGTATACAAATGCGGGGTTACTCGAATGCCTTTCAGCGCTTCATTGTCAATGGCTACGGTAAAAATATTGTATTTGTTCATTAAGCGGTCGGCTAACTCATGAGGTTTCAGGTTGGCTACCCCCACGTTGGCAATGCCGCTCGAGCGTTCTTCTTCCCAGGGAGTGTTAATAATTACCCCCGGCGTATCTTTCACCTTTTCAGTCCAGTACTGTTTAAGATAGCGCAGTCGAGCTTGTTTGCGAGGCACTCCAATAGATTCTTGAAACTCTAGTGCATCTAAAATGGATAGCTGGCCAGTAACCGGCAATGTGCCGTGGTGCTCGAACTTACGGATATCATCATCAGAGTAGGTATCATCACCCAGCAGTGGCCAGACTTGGCTGATCTTTTCTTTTTTTATGTACAGCATTCCATTCCCAAGCGGAGCACCCACCCACTTGTGCAAACTGGTTCCCCAATAGTCGCAGTCTAAGTCTTGTATCTTAAAATCGAGTTGCCCTAATGCGTGGGCAGAGTCGCAAATTACCTCTACTCCGTAGGAGTGAGCCATCGCACAGATCTTCTGAACGGGTAAAACTTGCCCGGTAATATTAATTAGGTGAGTTACCAGCATTACCTTGGTTTGAGATGTGATGGCTTGTTCGTAAGCATCTACAATTTCCTGATCGTTTTTAGGATGAAGAGGAAGAGAAATAATCCGGTTAACAATGTTGTCGCGCCGGGCCCGCTGATTAAAGGTAGCTAACATGCTACCGTAGTCCTGATTGGTCATAATCGCTTCATCACCAGGTTCAAGATTCAGTCCAAGAATCACGGTATCTAAAGCTTCGGTAGTATTGCGACAAATCACCATTTCATCTACCGAACACCCGGCAAAGTCGGCTAAAGCCTGTTTTATGCGGTGGCGGTCGTCCCATTGTTGATTACGCATATAGTACGACGGCTTCTTATTGACTTCCTTAATATGCTGCCATTGCGCCTTTAGCACCGGCCAAGCGGCTAAGCTGTAGTAACCATTTTCTAAATTGATAAAATCGGTAGAAACCCGGTACGCTTTGGCAACTTCTTGCCAGTACACTTCGTCCCGAGCAATATCTTTAGTCGGACGCTGACGCTGAGAATCAAGATAGGCGAGGAGGTTATTCCATTCTGAAGCCAAGGCACTAAGCGCAAAGGGAGAAGCACTTAATGCACCGAACTGATGTAAAAAAGAGCGGCGACTATTTTCCATTCCTTAAATAGTGTGTAATTTCGAGGCAATTTTTTAAAAGAGAGCGAAACGAATGCATTCGCTTTTTTTGAGTATAGCCTCAAATTATCAAATCTACCGAATATAGCCAACCTATGCAGCATTTTACTTCCGTACAAGATATTACCGACTGGTCACTTCTCTGGCAAAAAGTACAGCAGGTAAAAGAAAATCCTCAAGGGCGAAAGACATTCGGAGCAGGAAAAGCTATGTGTCTGATCTTCTTAAACGCTAGCTTACGGACTCGTCTTAGCACCCAACGGGCTGCCATGAATGTAGGATTGGACACCGTAGTTTTCGACATTAACCAAGGAGGTTGGCAGTTAGAAATGGCGGATGGTGCGGTAATGAATGGCTCAAAGGCCGAGCACGTAAAAGAAGCTGCCGCGGTAATTGGTTCCTACTACAACCTGATTGGAATTCGGGCGTTCGCTCAGCTAAATGACCGAGATGAAGATTACCAGGAAACGATTATTCAGCAGTTTAAAAAGTACGCGGGGGTTCCCATTATCAGCCTAGAGTCATCAGTACGCCACCCTTTGCAGTCGCTTACCGATTTAATTACCATTGAGGAATACAAAAAGAAGGAGCGACCCAAAGTGGTATTAAGTTGGGCTCCGCACCCCCGGGCACTACCTCAGGCGGTAGCCAATTCATTTCTGGAATGGATGCCCTACACGAATTACGAAGTGGTATTAACCCATCCCGAAGGCTACGAATTATCAGATGAATTTACTCAGGGAATTCGCACAACGAATAATCAGAGAGAAGCATTGCAAAATGCTGATTTTGTGTATGTCAAAAACTGGTCTTCTTACCGAGATTACGGGCAGGTTTTACGGACAGATGATGAATGGATAATTAATGAAGATAAAATGCTGTTGACTGATAGTGCTTACTTTATGCATTGCCTTCCGGTACGGCGCAATGTAGTAGTGACTGATTCGGTAATTAATAGCTCAGATAGTCTGGTGATACCTCAAGCAGCCCACCGGGTGACGGCCGCGCAAACGGTATTAGAATTATTATTAGATCATGCCTAAGCTGAGTATTGTAAAAATTGGCGGAAAAGTGATTGACGATCTACAATCATTGTCAGAATTTCTGACCGGCTTTTCTCTATTGCCCAATCCCAAAGTATTAGTACACGGCGGTGGAGCCAGTGCCACTAAGCTGGCTAAACAAATGGGAATTCCGGTGCAGATGGTTGAGGGGCGGAGAATTACCGATGAAAAGATGTTGAAAGTAGTCGTGATGATATACGCGGGCTGGGTTAATAAGCAGGTTGTAGCGATGCTCCAGGCCCGAAAGAATGATGCATTTGGTCTAAGTGGTGCAGATTTTAATCTTATTCGTTCGGTAAAAAGACCGAGCCAACCTATTGACTACGGCTTGGTGGGTGATGTACAGAAGATAAATACCGAAAGATTAAGTAAATTGTTAGACGAGAATGTTGTACCCGTAGTAGCTCCGATCACGCACGATGGTGCTGGGAATCTGCTAAATACGAATGCTGATACGATCGCTACCGAGTTAGCCATTGCGATGAGTCAGCATTACGAAGTCCGTCTGGGTTACTGCTTTGAGAAGAGCGGGGTTTTATCTGATTCTAAAGATGAAAATTCGGTAGTAGAAAACTTGAAAGTATCTCATTATCAGCAATTGAAAGAAGCCGGAAATATTCACTCCGGAATGATTCCCAAACTAGACAACGCCTACCGGGCTGCTGAGGCCGGGGTAGAAGTCGTAAAAATTATGCATCACAGTGATATTCATCGGTGGCAACCGGATGTGCCCCCGGAAAAGCTTAATTTTGGAACAACTTTGAGCAATGAGCAATGAGCAATGAGCAATTAAACAATCGGACAATTGAACCATAGAACTCTCACAATTAACTGTCTATAATACTATGAACAATATAACAACACCAACCCAAGCGGCAGTTAAATTACTGCAAGAACTTATCGCTACTCAATCCTTCAGCCGAGAGGAAGATAAAACTGCCGATATTATCGCCCAATACCTTAAGCAAGAAGGTAAGGAGGTGCATCGATTAAAAAATAATGTGTGGGTGCGGTCACAAGACTTCCGGGAAGATTGGCCTACGCTGCTGCTAAACTCTCACCACGATACGGTGAAACCGGGCGACTCCTGGACTCGCAACCCCTTTGACGCCAGTATTGATACAGTTGATGGTGAGGAAACACTTTACGGACTGGGTTCTAACGATGCAGGAGGCTGTTTGGTAACCTTATTACACGCATTTTTGCACATGGACGAAGTGACTGATCGCGGATTTAATTTGATCTTTGCCGCTTCGGCTGAAGAGGAAATCTCGGGAGAGAACGGAATTTCAGCATTGCTTCCCGAGCTAGGAAAAATTGATGTAGGTATTGTTGGGGAACCTACTCGAATGAAAATGGCCATTGCCGAAAAAGGATTGTTAGTAATTGACTGTACTGCAACGGGCGTAACGGGTCACGCTGCGCGCCATGAGGGGGTAAACGCAATTTACGAAGCTCTGCAAGATATCCGCTGGATAAAAAACTTCCGTTTTACCGATAAATCTGATCTGCTCGGCGAGACAACCGCAACAGTTACCCAAATCAATGCTGGAATTCAGCATAACATTATACCTGATAAATGCACCTTTGTAATAGATGTTCGCACCAATGAACTGTATACCAATGAGCAGGTGCTGGAAATTTTTGAGCTCAATCTCCTCTCTGATATTAAACCCCGTTCGCTGCGACTGCAATCATCATCCTTAACGAAAGATCATCCTTTGGTACAACGAGGCATTGAGTTAGGTTGGGAGTACTATGGCTCGCCCACGCTTTCCGACCAAGCTCTATGCCGTGAATTTCCTACCCTGAAGCTGGGGCCCGGTAGTTCGGGGCGGTCTCATACCGCTGACGAATACATTCGAGTATCGGAAATTGAAGAAGGCATTGAGAAATATATTCAGTTGCTCAGTGAACTTAGATTGGAAAAGAGCTAACTTACTTACTTCAGCGTATTACCTATTTTCTGGGCTGGCGCTTCTTGCCAATCTATAATTACCATATTCTTTTACCCTAAATTATAATATCAAGCTGTGAAACTCTGGCAGAAAAATACCACCTCTATTGATAAGCGTATTGAGCAATTTACTATTGGGCAAGATGCTGAACTAGATTTAGTGTTAGCTCCCTACGATATACTGGGAACGCTGGCGCACATTACCATGCTAGAGGAGGTAGGGCTGTTGAAAAAAAAGGAGCTAAATAAGCTCCGTCCGGCTCTGCAACAGCTTTATCAGAAGGTTCAGGACGAAGGCTTTACTATTGATGATGGGGTAGAGGATGTACACTCACAAGTAGAGATGTTATTAACACGTGAGCTAGGAGATATTGGTAAGAAAGTCCATAGTGGTCGCTCTCGAAACGATCAAGTGTTGGTAGATTTGCGCCTGTACTTTCGGGATGAATTACAGCAGACAGTGCTAGAGGTTCAAACCCTCTTCGAGCGATTGCAAGAATTAAGTGAGCAGCATCAGGATGTACTGCTACCGGGGTATACGCACACCCAAGTGGCCATGCCATCTTCCTTCGGGTTGTGGTTTGGGGCCTACGCCGAAAGTTTAGCTGATGATATGCTACTGCTTCACGCGGCTTACCGATTGGTGAATCAGAACCCGCTAGGTTCAGCCGCTGGCTACGGTTCTTCTTTCCCATTGAACCGCCAGCTAACTACTGAATTATTAGGGTTTGATACGCTGAACTACAACTCCGTTTACGCCCAAATGGGACGCGGCAAAACCGAACGAACCGTAGCTTTTGCCCTTTCTACCGTAGCAGCTACCGTGGGTAAAATGGCCGATGACATTTGCTGGTACGTGAGCCAGAATTTTCAGTTTATTCGCTTCCCCGATCAACTGACTACGGGTTCCTCAATCATGCCCCATAAGAAAAACCCGGATGTGTTTGAGTTGATTCGAGCTAAGTGCAACCAATTGCTAGGGTTGCCCAACCAAATTGCCTTAGTGACTACCAATATGATTTCTGGCTATCATCGCGACTGGCAGGTACTTAAAGAAGGGCTATTTCCTGCCTTTGGACAGCTTAAAGACTGTTTGGCAATTCTGGATTATGCCTTACAGCATACTTCGGTGAATGAAGATATTATGGACGATGAACGCTATCGTTATTTATTTACAGTTGAGCGGGTCAACGAAAAAGTACTAAATGGAAAAGCCTTTAGAGATGCCTACCAAGAAGTGGGTCGCGAAATTGCAGATGGCACCTACGTACCACCCACCGATATAAACCATACTCACGAAGGAAGCATTGGCAACTTACAAAACGAAGCCATTGCCGAGAAATTTCAAAATGTGCTCCAGCAGTTTGAATTTGAAAAAACGCAACAATCTATTAAAAAGCTGTTGAAAGGGTAGTGAGTTAATTGCGCTCTATGTTAAGAGCAAAACACTATATTAATCTTACTCATAACTCAAGCCGCATTATTTCTAGAATCGCAAGAAAGGAATATTGAAAATAAACGCTATATGGTGTGATACCTCGTGTTTATTCCCCCATATTTGGCAGGATAAACGTAATATTGTGTTTACATCGATGTTGTGCCCCATTAAAAGAAGAAGCCAACGCACAAAGCAAAGAGTGCTAACGCACACATTGCTTTTTTGCCAACGCTTGAAAGGAATAAAGAAATAAATGACATTACAAGAATACATTGACAACTTAGACAAAAGGTACAGGCTCGGAAATGCAACCGAACATACTTTCCGTGGCGACTTACAGCAACTTTTGGAAAGTTTGGTGACGACTATCAGAGCGACTAACGAACCGAAAAGACAAAAGTGTGGAGCGCCTGACTACATTTTGACTAAAAAGGACATTCCTATTGGATTTATTGAAGCTAAAGACATTGGCGACAAAGACCTTGAAGGCACAAAGAAAACAGGAAACAAAGAACAGTTTGACCGCTACAAGGCTTCATTAAATAATTTGATTTTCACGGACTACATAAACTTTCATCTATACCGAGAAGGCGAATTCATTACCAAAATCGCCATAGCAGAAATCACAGACAAGGGAATAAAACCTTTGCCTGAAAACTTTGGCAATTTTGAAAATCTAATCAAAGACTTTTGTGTCCACGTTGGACAAACGATAAAAAGCTCAAAAAAATTAGCAGAAATGATGGCAGGCAAAGCCCGCCTTCTTTCTGATATTATCGGAAAATCTTTATCGAGTGATGAAGTCAACCAAGAAGACAGTACACTGAAAGACCAATTGTTGGAATTCAAGCAAATTTTGATTCACGACATTACGCCACAAGGTTTTGCAGACGTTTACGCTCAAACTATTGCTTACGGAATGTTTGCGGCTCGTTTACACGACCCTACTTTAGGAACTTTCAGCAGACAAGAAGCGGCTGAACTGATTCCGAAGTCAAATCCGTTTTTACGAAAACTCTTTGGCTACATTGCCGGACCTGATATTGATGACCGTATCAAATGGGTTGTTGATAGTTTGACTGATATTTTCTTGGCTTGTAATGTCGAAGAGATTTTAAAG
>NZ_JBARYM010000408.1:0-1549 GCF_049647865.1 Tunicatimonas sp.
CTTTACGAAGGGGGTATTCGCGTACCCTCGGTGATTGAGTGGCCAACTATTATCCGACAGGCTAGAAACACGAACTACCCCGTAGTTACTTCGGATATGTATCCTACCATTTTGGATATTCTCAACATTACTGATCCTTCTACTAGTACTAAAGATGGAAAAAGTATCTGGCCAGTATTACAAAATGACGTAGAAAGTAAACGAGATGCTCCTATTGGCTTTCAGTCTAGTTTTAGAGGAGAAATGTATCAGGTCTGGTCCGATGATCAGTTTAAGCTATTGCATAAAGTAGAAAGCGACCGGTGGGAACTGTACGATCTTCAAAACGATTCTCGGGAGCAACATAATGTAATTAGCAGTCATACCGAATTAGCCGAAGAGATGAAAGGGGCTTTACTAAAATGGGTGCAGTCTTGTAAAGAAGGTTTTTTGAACGAATCCAACTAGGTACAGTAGAGCGATCTCAGGAAAATTTTTCAAAATCTTTTAAAGCTTGTATCTTGCCTCTCTTTGAAATAACAACCTGCTATGCCTGCCAACTACTTACTCGGATACGACATTGGAAGCTCCTCCATAAAAGCTAGCTTAGTACAATCTGATTCGGGTAAAATGGTAGCGTCGGCAACGTCGCCCGCGAAAGAACTGCCGATGGATGCCCCGAAAGAAGGTTGGGCTGAGCAGCACCCCGATTTGTGGTGGGAACACTTAACAAAGGCTACTAAACAATTGCAACGAGATAATGCCGAGGCACTGCAAGGAATAACTGCTATTGGTATTTCTTACCAAATGCATGGCTTGGTAGCGGTAGATAAGAACCAGCAAGTGTTGCGTCCCTCAATCATCTGGTGCGATAGTCGGGCAGTAGGTATAGGTGAGCAAGCATTTCAAACGTTGGGGCAAGATTGGTGCTTGTCGCACTTATTAAATTCACCTGGAAATTTTACGGCTTCTAAACTGCGATGGGTACAAGAGAACGAACCGCAAATTTACGAACAGATTCATAAAATAATGCTGCCCGGCGATTATATCGCTATGAAGCTAACCGGAGAGGTGAACACTACCATTTCGGGGCTTTCCGAAGGAATCTTCTGGGATTTCAAATCTGATTCGCTTTCCGAGAAGTTACTAGAGCATTACCAAATAGATCAAAGTTTAATCCCTGAGCAGGTCCCTACCTTCGGGGAGCAGGGTAGCGTTCAGTCGTCTGTAGCTCAAGAGCTGGGTATTCCGGCCAACATTCCGGTAGCGTACCGGGCGGGCGATCAGCCTAACAATGCGCTATCGCTCAATGTATTAAAACCAGGAGAGGTGGCAACTACGGCAGGTACTTCCGGGGTAATTTACGGCGTAAGTGACCAACTGGAGTACGATCCTCAGTCGCGGGTTAATAGTTTTGCTCACGTTAACTACAGTCAAGCATCACCTCGCTACGGTATTTTGGCTTGTGTGAACGGTACCGGCATTCTCAATAGTTGGCTAAAACATCAGCTACTGCTCGATCAGCTTTCCTACGAAGAAATGAACCATCGCGCCCAGCAGGCACCCATTG
>NZ_JBARYM010000409.1:0-2497 GCF_049647865.1 Tunicatimonas sp.
GTGCTAACTACCGAGCAATAACATAACTTGGCATCTGAGGCGATTTTGCTACTTTTACCGAAATAACATACAAAGAATGTCAGAACCCAAAGTACAGCAGTTTCGCACGATTAAAATTCGCCGCGAAGATGCGCTGAATTACCATACCCAAGATCAGCCCGGTAAAATTGAGGTGGTTCCTACCAAACTGCTGAGCTCTCAGATCGACTTAGCGTTAGCCTATTCCCCCGGAGTGGCCGAACCGTGCCGGGAAATAGCGAAAAACCCCGACGATGTGTACAAATACACCGCTAAAGGAAATCTGGTGGGAGTAATTTCTAACGGCACCGCCGTACTAGGATTAGGAAACATTGGTCCCGAAGCTTCTAAACCGGTAATGGAAGGCAAAGGAGTGCTATTCAAGAAATTTGCGGGCATTGATGTTTTTGACCTGGAAATAGATGTTAAAGATCCCGATGCCTTTGTTCAGATCGTGAAATCGCTGGAGCCAACTTTTGGGGGAATCAACCTGGAAGATATTAAAGCTCCCGAATGTTTTGAGATTGAACGAAGGCTGCGGAAAATCATGAAAATTCCGGTGATGCACGACGACCAGCACGGTACAGCGATTATCTCGAGTGCCGCACTGCTTAATGCCCTGGAGCTCGTGGGGAAGAAGATTAAAGATATTAAGATTGTGGTGAGTGGTGCCGGAGCCTCGGCCATGGCTTGTATTAAACTGTACGAAGAACTAGGGGCCCGCCGGGAAAATATTGTTATGAGCGATATTGACGGCGTGCTGTACCGTGGACGAGAAGATTTAGACGAAATTCGTTCTTATTTTGCCACTGACCGTAGCGTGCGAACCCTGGCCGAAGCCATGCGGGGAGCCGATATGTTTCTGGGGCTGTCGGCGGGTAATATTGTCTCGACCGAAATGGTTCAGTCAATGAACGAACGGCCCATTGTATTTGCGCTGGCTAATCCCGACCCGGAGATTAGTTACGAACTAGCCACGGAAAGCCGAGATGATATTATTATGGCCACCGGCCGATCCGACCATCCTAATCAGGTGAACAATGTGCTGGGCTTTCCTTATATTTTTCGGGGCGCACTGGATGTACGGGCTACCGCCATTAACGAAGAAATGAAAATGGCCGCGGTGAAAGCATTAGCTAAGCTAGCGAAAGAACCAACTCCCGAGATTGTTAACAAAGCCTACAGTAGCGACAAAATTATTTTCGGTAAGGAGTACCTCATTCCCAAACCACTCGATCCTCGCCTAATTACTAGTATTTCTCCGGCGGTAGCAAAGGCCGCCATGAAAACCGGGGTAGCTCGTACTACTATTGACAATTGGGAGCAGTACGATATAGAACTTCAGCGGCGCTTGGGAATTGATCAGAAGCTGATGTCGCAGATTATTTCCAAAGCCAAAAAAGAGCCCAAACGCGTAGTTTTTGCCGAAACCGAGAATATCAAAATTCTGAAAGCCGCTCAGATTCTTCAGGATGAACAGATCGCTATTCCTATTTTATTGGGGAATCACAAAAAAATAAATGCCCTGGTGGAGGAGCATCAGTTAGAGCTCTCATCTTGCAAAATTATTGATCCGTATGTAGAGCAAGCACGTCGCAAGGTGTACGGTGATCAGCTGTACGAGAAGCGGAAACGGAAGGGAGTCACTCAGCAAGAAGCCCGTAACCTGATGCGCTCCCGGAACTACTACGGAACGGCCATGGTAGAAAGTGGCGATGCGGATGCTTTCTTATCCGGCCTTACCAGCGACTATCCCAAAACGGTACGTCCGGCGCTACAAGTAATTGGAATGAGTAGTGAAGTAAAGCGGGTAGCGGGTATGTACATTGTCCTGAACAAAAAAGGGCCATTCTTCTTTGCGGATACTACGGTGAATGTAAATCCTACTACCGAAGAGTTGGTGGATATTATTGGACTGACCGCTTCCTCGGTTCGTTCGTTTGGCATTACACCCCGGGTGGCGGTGCTTTCGTATTCTAACTTTGGCTCTAGCAAAGGGGAAGTACCCGAGAAAACGGCTAAGGCAGTAGCTCTAGCTCAGAAACGCTGGCCCGACCTGATTATCGATGGGGATATACAGGCGAACACGGCACTCAACGTAGAACTACAGCAACAAAGTTATCCGTTTAGCCGCCTGGCCGAACAAGGTGCTAATACCCTCATTTTTCCAGATTTAACCTCGGGAAATATTGCCTATAAACTACTGATGGAAATTGGCAGTGCCGAGGCTATCGGACCCATTCTGTTAGGGATGAATAAACCAGTCCACGTTTTACAACAAGGAAGTAACGTGCGTGAGATTATTAACATGGTGGCTATTGCAGTGGTAGATGCCCAGGCTCAGCAGACTATTAAGTTGTAAAGTGATGACTGGAGAGGCGACTGGCATACTTAAACAAAATTAGCCCCGAATGCTAAGCGTAAACTTAACACCCGAGGGCTAATCTGATCTATTAAACCTTGTATGGTAGATTTCTAC
>NZ_JBARYM010000410.1:0-3124 GCF_049647865.1 Tunicatimonas sp.
ATTTATGGGAGCTATCAAAACCACTGGTATTGACTTGAACCGCAAGGTACTAGCCGACTTAGCGATGAATCATCCTGCCGCTTTCAAAGCTATTGTAGATAATGTTAAGTAGACGTTATCTATCTCATTAGATAGAAAGCTCTTCATGTGAAGGGCTTTTTTTGTGGAAAGTATGCAGAAAAGAGTTTTTATGCGTAGTTGATTTGTAAGCTCTTGCTAAAGCCCCTATCTTAAACTAGCTTTATTACGAACCTACCAACTTTCATAATGAATTTACCTTATCACTACGTCCTGTTTGTTATCATAGCCTCTCTGTTTTCAGCCTGTAACCAATCAGCCGAAGAAACTGCCCGAGGCGACCGTCCGCCTAATATCGTTTTTATTATGAGTGACGATCACGCCTATCAAGCGATTAGCGCCTACGGACACGGGCTGAACGAAACCCCTAATATTGACCGGATTGCTGAAGAAGGAGCTATTTTTACTCGGGCAACCGTTACCAACTCCATCTGCGCCCCTAGTCGGGCAGTAGTGCTCACGGGAAAGCATAGTTTTAAAAATGGTAAGGTAGATAATGTTCAGCCTTTTGATTGGGATCAGGACAACTTCCCCAAGCTACTGCAAGCCAACGGTTATCAAACCGCGCTGATTGGCAAAATACATTTGGACGGACTACCCCAGGGTTTTGATCATTCTATGGTGCTGCCGGGGCAAGGGCACTACTACAATCCGGACTTTTTAGTCAACGGCGAACGCCAGCGGTTTGAGGGCTACGTGACTGATATTACTACCGACTATGCCTTAAAGTGGTTGAAGGAACAGCGCGATCCGGATAAGCCGTTTCTGCTGATGTACCACCAAAAAGCACCTCATCGTAACTGGAAACCGGGACCTAAGTACCTCACTTTGTACGATGATAAAACGTTTGATCCTCCGTCCAATTACTTTGATGATTATGAGGGGATGGGCACCGCAGCGAAGGAACAGGAAATGGAGGTAGATGGTCACGCTCGTTGGGGGCACGATTTCAAACTGATGGTTTCGCCTGATGGTGATAGCACTGCTTTGGGAGGACAACTTAAGCGGTTCAATGAAGAGCAACTAGCGCAGTGGCATGCTGCCTACGAACCCAAAAACCAGGAGTTTCTAAAAACTTACTATTCTGGTGAAGAACTGGAGTTTAACGAAGACCGGGAAAAAGAAGTCGCGCTTTGGAAATTTAACCGCTACATTAAAGACTACCTGCGAACGATAAAATCAGTTGACGATGGAGTAGGTGAGGTACTGGATTATCTGGACGAGAACGGACTAGCCGAGAATACAATTGTAGTGTATACTTCTGATCAGGGCTTTTACTTAGGTGAGCACGGTTGGTTTGATAAGCGGTTTATGTACGAGCAGTCGTTCCGAACGCCACTATTAGTGCGTTACCCCAACGAGGTTGAAGCAGGAACTGAACTTGATGCATTGGTTCAAAATCTTGACATAGCCCCTACGTTTCTCGACTACGCGGGTGTTCAAGCTCCCGAAGCCATGCAGGGTGAATCGTTCCGTCAACTGGTTAGGGGAGAAACCGGCGAGTGGCGCGATGCGGTGTACTATACGTACTACGAATACCCCTCGGTACACATGGTAAAACGGCACTATGGTGTGGCCACCGACCGCTATAAACTCATGCACTTCTACTACGATATTGACGAGTGGGAAATGTACGATTTAGAGAAAGACCCTCACGAAATGAATAATGTGTACGACGATCCTGCGTATGCTGAAGTGCAGGAGCAGTTGCATACCCGATTAACCGAACTTCGCCAGCAGTACGATGACAGTGATGAGAATAATCAGGAATTTTTAGAAGCGTACCTAGAAGTAGTAAAAGCCCGAAATAATAAATAACAAGAATGGTTTTACCTTATCAGCTCTTCAGAAGTCAGATTGCCGGAATACTTGTGGCATTTATTATGGCAAGTTGCTCATCTCAGCCCGATACCGAAACTACAACTTCTATTGAAGAACCACCCAGTCCGCCCAACATTATTTACATCTTGGCGGATGATTTAGGCTACGGCGATCTAAGCTGCTACGGACAAACGAAGTTCTCTACCCCCAATATTGATCGATTGGCCACGCAAGGAATGCGGTTCACGCAACACTATTCTGGTAATACCGTGTGTGCCCCTTCTCGCTCAGCGCTAATGACGGGTCTTCATACCGGACATACTCCTATTCGGGGCAATAAAGAGGTTCAGCCCGAAGGACAGCACCCACTACCCGATAGTGTGTTAACTTTAGCCGAGACACTCCGCAACGCCGGTTATGCAACGGGAGCGTTTGGTAAGTGGGGATTAGGCTATCCCGGTTCAGAAGGTGATCCTAATCAGCAGGGCTTTGATGAGTTTTTTGGCTACAACTGCCAACGCTACGGTCACCACTACTATCCGCGCCATCTTTGGCACAATCAAGACTCTATTGTGCTGGAAGAAAATGCCGGAGCTAATAAAGGAATTTATGCGCCCTCATTAATTCACCAAGAAGTATTAGGTTTTATTGAAGACCATCAGGAAGAGCCGTTCTTTCTTTACGTACCTAGCGTAATTCCTCACGCTGAACTAGTAGCCCCCCCCGAAGTAATGGCCCAGTACCAGGGGAAATATCCGCCCGAGACACCTTACCAGGGAGTAGATGAAGGTGAGCAGTATCGAACCGGACCGTATGAATCGCAGGAAGAGCCGCACGCCGCTTTCGTAGCGATGGTTTCGTTACTCGATCAGCAGGTGGGAGAGATTATGGCGATAGTTGACTCATTAGGTTTAGCTGGAAATACGCTGATTATTTTTACATCGGATAATGGCCCGCACCAGGAAGGCGGTGCTGATCCTGATTATTTTGACAGCAATGGCCCGTTGAAAGGGTACAAGCGCGATTTATACGAAGGTGGTATTCGAGTGCCTATGATTGCCCGCTGGTCAGGCACTATTACTGAAGGCAGTGAGAGCGATCATATTTCAGCATTCTGGGACGTATATCCTACCTTGGCTGAACTTGCTAATGCTGATGTACCTGAGAGTGATGGTATTTCTTTTGTTCCTACGCTAACCGGTAATGCGGCTCAGCCTAAGCACGA
>NZ_JBARYM010000411.1:0-7597 GCF_049647865.1 Tunicatimonas sp.
CGTTTGAACTGAGTCTGTGGCATGACATTTTGCTGGACGAAGAAACCCTGTGGGCTGCTCAGGAAAAGATGATTGAGAAGCGAGGTGGTAATCTGGTGGCCCCTTTGCCTAAGAGCGAGATAGGGCAGTGTGGGTACTTAAACCAACTTACCCGAGAAGAACTGCAACAAGCTATCGGTGAGTATCGCGCGTTGTGCCAGCGGTTCCCTCGCCAGGGTTGGGGCGTTGAACCGTTGTGTAGCGACGTAGGGTTGGAAGATCCGTCTACAGTTTACTCCGGACCCGTGATTGATCAGAATACGATGGAAGAAACTATTATGTAATTTGCTAGGGTTGGGTATTTCGTACTTTTTTAGGAAATCCAACCCTACTTTTTTTGATTTTCTTCAATGGCTAAGTCAGTTTCTGTTTACGATTTCGTATTACCACTGTTCAAAATCCGTTGGAATACCCGTGCCGTACTGGAAGGAATTTCGGCTAAGTACCAGCCTCGCAAAATCCACGTCGTTACGCCCGAAGATCAGTCACAACAATTAACTGAGCTGGCTACGGATTGGAAGATTCCTCAATTGATTACACACGTAGAGGAGTCTTTTTTCCAATCGGTTGATCTAAGTAAAGACCAAATCTGTGCGGAATTGCAACTGGAGAAGTCTCTGTACCAACCCGGTTGGTTTTATCAACAACTGCTAAAGCTGGGGGCATTTGAAGGCATTCCGTCGCTCAGCGAATGGTACTTAGTTTGGGATGCTGATTTGCTGCCAGTAGCTAGTTGGCCTATCATTCAGGAACAGAACGATAAAGCGAGTTACTGGTTCGCACTGTTGCAACACAACCAGTACGGTAACAAAGCAATCGTAAGCAAATGGGCAAACTGGATTCAAAGAGTGTTAGATGTTGAGCCACTGACTGATGTAGAAGGCACATTTGTTCCTCATCATTTGTGGTTTAAGCAAGAGCACTTGCGCTCATTTCAGCAGCAGTTGCAGCAGTATTACCAGTCTGACGATCACTGGAGCAAACTGATGATCCGCTCGGCCAACGAGTTTGGTACGTTCAGCGAATTTTGGGCTTACGCTTCGTGGGTGGCTCACCATATTCCTCAGGATTTATATTACTATCCTTACCGCAAATACGGGCGAACTACCGAACGGTTCTTTGACGATGGCACCGGACTATTTTCCGCCGCATTTCGCAAAAAATACTTGATGAGCGGTTCAGACTGGGAGACATTTTACCCTTCCTATCATCAAGTAATGGATTTTGTAGAAGAAGATTACGCCGACACATCTCTTCCATCTTCCCTATCGTTTGAAAGTAGCTCCCGCCATCTGCAAAAAGGGCGGAAAAATATGCATATTGAAGAGCTACGCTCCCGCTGGACGCCCGCTAAGATTACTACTACAAAAGTAGTTTGATATTAACAGACGGCGGAAAATTTGCCGTTTACATTGTAATGTCAACCCGTCTTAGTCTTTTCCTTCCAGCTTCAGCATAAATGCGTACTCCAGGGCGGTTTCTTTGTAGCGTTGAAAGCGTCCTGATGCTCCGCCGTGGCCGGCTTCCAGGTTGGTTTCCAATAGCAGCAGATTATCGTCCGTTTTCTTGTCCCGTAACTTAGCCACCCACTTTGCGGGTTCCCAGTACTGTACTTGAGAGTCAAATAAGCCTGTGGTGACCAGCATGTTGGGATACGCTTGTTCAGCTACATTATCGTAGGGCGAATAGGACAGCATATACTGATAAGACTCCAAATTTTTAGGATTTCCCCACTCGTCAAATTCGTTGGTGGTCAGGGGAATAGACTCATCGAGCATGGTAGAAACCACATCTACGAATGGTACGGCAGCGATCAAACCATTGAAGCGGTCGGGGGCCATATTGGCTACGGCGCCCATCAGCAATCCGCCCGCACTACCGCCCAGGCCGTAGAGATGTTCGGTGGCCGTATAGCCTTCCGCGATGAGGTAATCAGCGCAGTCGATATAATCATTAAAGGTGTTTTTCTTCTTAAACATCTTACCATCTTCGTACCACTCGCGCCCCATATCCTGCCCGCCCCGAACGTGGGCAATCGCCCAAATGAAGCCCCGGTCGAGCAAGCTTAATCGCGCGCTGTTGAAGTACGGATCGGTAGAATTACCGTAGGAGCCGTACGCGTACAGTAAAAGCGGTGCCGGAGCGTTTTCTCGCACCCCTTTTTTGTATACCAACGAAATTGGAATCTGCTTACCATCCCGAGCGGGGGCAAATAGCCGTTCGGTAACGTATTCCGTAGGTTCGTGGCCGCCGACCACCTCTTGCCGCTTTTTCAGTTCTTGCTCGCGGGTACGCATGTTGTAATCGTAGATCGAGATTGGGGTGGTCAGTGAAGAATAGCCGTAGCGTAATACTTCAGAATCTAGCTCAGGATTGGTGGCGGAGGTGAGTAAATAGGCCGGTTCATCAAACTGAATATAGTACTCTTCATTAGCCTCGGTGTCCATTACCCGCAGTTTGGGTAGCGCGTTGGCTTTTTCGGTCAGTACCAGATAACGCTGAAAAGCCTCCATGTCTTCAATAAAGACATCCTCACGATGCGGAATCATTTCCTGCCAGTTTTCTTTCAACGTAGCTTCCACCGGAGCTTCCATAATTCGGTAATTTGGGGCTTCCCAATCGGTACGGATGTAGAACTTACTGCCTACGTGCTCAATTGAATACCGATGTTTCGTTTCCCGCGGAGTGAATTGCTGAAAATCACCCTCGGGCTGGTCGGCGCGTAATAGATGATAATCATTCGCCAAAGTACTCTGGTTTCCGATGATGATATACTCACCCGATTTAGACTTGTACACTCCAATGTAAAAAGAAGGGTTCTTTTCTTCGTACTTCAGCATATCATTATCGACGGTTTCGCCCAGCCGATGTCGCCAAATTTTGTTGGAGAGTAGCGTTACCTCATCTTTGGTAGTATAAAAGTAGTACTGATTATTACTTGACCATGCTCCGTCGCCCTGCGTATTAGAAATTGCGTCCGGTAGCATCTCCCCGGTTTCTAAGTTCTTAAAGCGAATAGTATAGACCCGACGACTTAGGGTGTCTTCAGCAAACGCTAGTATTTTATTGTCTGGGCTTACCTGCAAACCTCGAGCGTTGTAGTAGTCGAAGTCTGCGGCTAGTTCGTTTACATTGAGTAGAATCTCCTCCGCTGCTTCTAGGCTTTCTTTCTTACGAGCGTAGATCGGGTACTCTTGCCCCTCTTCGTAGCGCGTGTAGTACCAGTAGCCATTTTCAAAGTACGGGACCGAAGAATCGTCCTGACTAATTCGCCCGACTATTTCGTCGTATAGTTCCTCCTGTAACTTCTCGGTTTCCTGCATTACCGACTTGGTGTAGGCGTTTTCATCTTCTAAGTACCGAAGCACTTGTTGGGTTTGTTCGTCCGGGTTTTCCGCTTGCTTTTGCTCATCAGTAAGCCGCATCCAGAAGTAGGGATCGACCCGGGTATCGCCGTGGATAGAAAGCACTGAATCTTGCTGGGGCGCATCAGGGGCCTCCGTAGTATTATTGGACATAGTAGAATCTGAATTGGATTGGCATGAGAGAAGACTACCGCAAATTGCGGCGAAACTTGCAATTTTGGCTGCGAACTTCATATCAATTATTTTAGATCGAGGAAAGTGAGGGTTACAAATAGCTAGCAAATATACGGTATACGCACAAAAAAACCGGATAATGTTTATCCGGTTATTATAATATCAATTGATTACTCCCCTCTACCGTGCACCTGCGCGGGCGGTGAGGTGGCCTCAACCGCGGTAAAGGTTTCTAAAATCTTATAGGTATGCTTAGCGTCTTTCGGAACTACGTAAGAATCGCCGGGTTGCAGTGTTACCATTTGCCCTTCTGAGTGCAATTCGGCTTTTCCTTTGATAACGTAGCCTACCGTTTCGTAGGGGCGGCTTACCGCAGGTTTATCCTGGTTGGGCTGTTCGTCTTCCCACATCCGCATGGCTACGTTAGAGCCCGAAGCTAAAAATTTTTCAGCACCTTCTTTGGGTGAGTGCGTACCATCTACTTTTTTAATTGTGCTATCAGCCATAAAAATTCGTGTTTCGTTAAAAAATATGAACTGGTATATCAACCGATTTGCTCTACCAGATGTTTAGGGAACCAGTGTTACCGGGTCAGTGGTAAATTCGTAGAACTCACCATTTTCCAGACGGTAGTGCACGGTAAACTGATGATTAGCACTTTCCCGAGGGGCGGAAGTTAGTTGCAATGTGAAGGGTTCATCGGCTGCCGCCAGATCATCATCTACCAGAAAATCGGGCAAGCCAACGATGCGGCCACTGTACGGCTCGTATATTTTGATAATGGCGTTAAGCGTATCCCCCGCTGAGAAAACTTTACTGCTCGCTGCTTGAGCATAGTCTGCCGAACTAAATACTGCGATCTCCGCGATTTCTTCGGTAGGTTGAAGCAGTGGTGAACAGGCGTACGCCCGGAAACCTCCCACTATAGTAGCTTGGCTTTCATAAGCTGCCTCGGGAACCGCCCGGATACCAAATTCCGAGTACGTCAGCGTAATCCCCGCCCCCACGGTTATGAAGTTAGAGAAACTACCCCCAATTGCTACGTTAGTTCCACCGATTCCCACAATATTTATATACTCATTGTTTATAGAACCACAGTCAAGACCATCGTCTAAACAACTAATATTTAGCAGTAGTACCAGAGTTAAGATGATACGCAGAGCTAATTTCATAGGCAACTAAGTATTTTATAGTACTCTTACAGAAATTATACCTTTTTTACCTCAATAGGAGTCAATTATCAAGTTAACCCTACTTGCTAAGGCAATGATAATCAAACGGTTTAACTAGCTTAACTCCCTAAATGAGACCGTAAGATACCCTGCACTTCAGTAGGGAGTAGCGTAGAGTCAGCGAGTAAATCAGTTTGTTGTGTAATAAAGATAGGCCAATCTTCTTTCGAGGCAGGAGTTCTTCCGTGGGAACCTTTCACTAGCGAAGCATCTAATGGTATCACATCCATCAGGTAGCGAAAGCCCAGCTTCTTTTTCAGCAGCTTCATACCAACCTTGGCCATCGGTAGCTTAATTTTCGGATCGAGAAACATCTCTACCGGATCGTAGCCCGGTTTGCGGTGAATGTCTACCGTACGGGCAAAATCGGGGGCTTTAGCGTTATCCAGCCAGTAGTAATAGGTGAACCAAGCATCTTCTTCCGCCACCGCGATTAGTTCACCGGCTCGAGAGTGAGACAGATGATGCTTTTCTTTTCCGCTTTTATCCAGCACTTGGGCAATGCCGGGAGTGGTTTCTAACAACGCCCGAACCTCGGGTATATCCTCGGCTTGCTGCACGTAAACGTGGGCCAGTTGATGATCGGCTACGGCAAAGGCTCGGCTGACTCCGGCGTCCAGCATCTCCCGCCCCAACTCATCTTTTACGGTAATATAGCCCTGCTCCCGCAGCACTCGGTTAATGTGCACCGGTCGATTTACCGACGTAATTCCGTACTCGGATAGTACTATCACTTTTGCATCCTGCGCCTCATAATACGTAATTAAATCCTCGCAAACAGCATCAACACTCCGCAAATCCGAACCGATCTTAGCGAAGTCAATTCCGCAGCGTTGTAGATTGTAGTCCAAGTGAGGTAGGTAGATAAGGGTAAGGGTAGGGTTATGCCACTCGTCCACCTTCTTGGCGGCTTTAGCAATCCACTTAGTAGAATTGATATTCGCGTTTGGCCCCCAAAACTCGAAGAGGGGAAACTGTCCTAATTCCTGTTGCAGACGATCCCGCAAGTCCATCGGCTGGGTATAAATATCCGGCAACTTGCGGCCGTCGGCGGGGTAGAGCGGACGGGGGGTGACTGCGTAGTTTACCGACGAATACATATTGTACCACCAGAACAGGTTCGCGCAGGTAAAATTAGGATCAGATTGCCGGGCAACATCCCAGATTTTAGGAGATTGTACCAGTTTGTTTGATTGTCGCCAGAACTTAACCTCGCACTCATCGCGAAAGTACCAGCCGTTGCCTACCACGCCGTGTTCGTTTGGCCACTTTCCGGTAAGGTAAGTTGATTGCGCTGAACAGGTAACCGCTGGTAGCACCGGCTCAATCGCTATCTGTTTTCCCCGCTCACTCCAGCGTTTTAGAAATGGCGTATGTTCGCCTAATACTCGTCCTGAGAGGGCTACTACATCGAGAACTACTGTTTTGGTCATTAGTCATTGGTCATTACGGATTGTCTTCAATACAGTTTACCTTTCTATTTTCCACTATCACTTTTCAATTGTTGACTGTTCACTGCACCGGGCCACGGGGGCATTGTTAATTGACAAGGTTGCGAACCCACTCCAGTTCACGAACGATGGATTGCGCGAGCCCTACCTGAATATCTTTAGGCAGCACCTCCCAGGTGTAGGTTTCTACTTCTAGGTGGCGGGTTATCGGGGTTTCTTTCTGCATATTCAGCACTTCTCGAATAGCATCCTGCGTGGAGTTCAGAACCCCGTAGCTCGGCACAAATAAGGGTACGTGAAAGTGCGTTCGCCACTCCGCTATATCAGGTTCATTAATATGTTTAAGAGCCTCAGGGAGGTCGGGGTAGTGAAGTAGCTGATCGTTGGTTTGGCGAGCTACCACCTGATGTAGATAAGTCGATTCTACCAATGATTCAAACGCCTGGGTTACGGGTTGGCGGTCAGCTTCTTCCGTTGGTAAATCAGCTTTTAGGGCGGCACTGATCTGAATTTTCCCAACTCGAATGCCTTCTGCCTGCCAGCGACGGAAGGTATCGTGCGGCTTTTCATACACTACGGCGAAGTGACACACATCGTAGCAAAGCTGGATGTGGGTTTTGATGCACACTTCGGCTTCTTCGGAGCTTAACCCTAGCTGCTGTTGTAGTATCGGCAATCCTTTGGGTAATAGCCAATTGTTAAAGTAATCAATGACTTCCTGGGTATTTTCCAACATACCATCTGGCTCGGGTTCAATATCCAGGTGCAGTACCTTACCGGTTTCTTGCCGAAGCTGGTAGAGTTCAGCTACTATCTGCACTAGATGGTTGGTAGACTTTTCAAAAACTTCTTCTCTAGTTCGCTCATCAGCGTGCCAATACTTATACGATAGCGGGGAAGTAGAAATCCCACCGTCCATATCGGAGGGCAGCAGTTTTGCCAGAATGGAAAATAGCTGCTGTGTGTACGATAAACGTTCGGGTGTGGTCCAGTCGGGCTGATGCACTTGGTCTTTTACCACTTGCCGATGAAATCCTCCGTAGGGAAAACCATTCATGGTAAACACGTAACAGTTATTCTCTGTCAGCCATTCCTGAAAAGCGGCCAGAGCAGCCGGACGGGCCAGTTCTTCTCCCGCTTGCTGTGACAGTCGTAAGCCAATTCCAAAGGGCTGCTCAGAGGCTACCGCCGACTGAACTGCCGGAACATAGGTTCGTAGGCTCTGATCTACTTCATCCCAGCTTTCGCCCGGATGAATATTGGTGCAGTAGGTAAGGTGATATTGGTTGGGTAGTTTCATAGGTTAATTGTGAGAACAGACTTCGGAAGTTTAGAG
>NZ_JBARYM010000412.1:0-3064 GCF_049647865.1 Tunicatimonas sp.
TTGCAGTGCTTGGTAGAATGATGTATTTTGGTTAGTAGGGTGAATGGCCATCAAGCTTCTTTTTTAGTTCGCAAAACCAAAAATACGAAGCGGGCTCATTTGCCCTATCTTTTATAAGAAAGCCCTAGTTGTCACTAACCCTATTCTACACTAGACATATGGATTGCAGAAATCAACCTCTCAGCAACTACTTTTGAGAAAGAAAAAATAAGTTCTATTTTAGTGCCTCACCGGATTTTTTTGATAAACACAACCTGACAATTTATGAAGACAATGAAAGGGCCCGCTATCTTTTTAGCGCAATTTATGAGTGACGATGCTCCCTTTAATACTTTAGAAAGTGCCTGCAAGTGGATGGCCTCCGTAGGCTACAAAGGCGTACAAATTCCGACCTTTGATCCCCGCTGCATTGATCTATCCAAAGCTGCCGAAAGCAAAGACTACTGCGATGAGATTAAAGGCACCTGCCAAGATGCTGGCGTTGAAGTAACCGAGCTTTCTACCCACTTACAAGGGCAATTAGTTGCCGTTCATCCCGCCTACGATGCGATGTTTGATGGTTTTGCCCCCGCTGAAGTACACGGTAATCCCAAAGCCCGCACCGAATGGGCCGTTAATCAGATGAAGTTAGCGGCTAAAGCTAGTCGCAATTTCGGAATTGATGTACACGCTACATTTTCCGGAGCATTGGCTTGGCCATTTATGTATCCCTGGCCGCAACGTCCGGCGGGCTTAGTTGAAATGGCCTTTAAAGAGCTAGCTGATCGTTGGAAGCCAATTTTAGATGAATTTGAAGAACACGGCGTAGATGTTTGCTACGAAATTCATCCGGGGGAAGATTTGCACGATGGTATTACGTTTGAAAGATTTTTAGAGGAAACGGGCAATCATAAACGAGTAAAAATTCTGTACGATCCCAGTCACTTTGTACTTCAGCAACTTGATTATTTGGATTACATTGATATTTATCACGAGCATATTAATATGTTCCACGTGAAGGATGCCGAATTTAATCCTACTGGTCGGTCGGGTGTGTATGGCGGTTACCAGGGGTGGGTAGATCGTCCCGGACGGTTCCGCTCGCTGGGCGACGGTCAGGTAGACTTCAGTGCGGTATTTAGCAAGATGGCTCAGTACGACTACGACGGCTGGGCGGTAGTAGAATGGGAATGCGCGCTGAAGCACCCCGAACAAGGTGCTGCCGAAGGGGCGCCATTCGTCAGCGACCACATTATCCGCGTAACCGAAAAAGCTTTCGACGACTTTGCCGATAGCGGGGCCGATGACGAAGTCAATAAGAAAATTTTAGGAATTAATAATTAGTGTTAAGGTGCGAAGTGTTATAGTAAGTACTCATAAAACGAACATTCAAATACTATAACACTCAGCACAATAACACAATAACACTTAACTAAATATTTATGAACCAACGTATTTTATCATTTTTAAGTGTAGTGGCTCTGGCTATTGCAAGCGCTTGTACCTCAAGTAGTACTTCTGATGATGCTGCATTAGAAACTACTACCCCAATTGAACCGATAACTACTGAACCTGAGTGGCAGGATTTGTCATCGCTAGATGCTTGGCGTAATTACAAGGCTGATACGCTTTCCGACAGATGGCAAGTGGAAGATGGATCGATTATGCTAGTTGAAAAAGGTGGTGGCACCATTGTTACTAAGGAAGAATATGACAATTTTGAGCTGGAAATGGAATGGAAAATATCCAAAGGCGGCAATAGCGGCCTTTTCTTTAATGTCATCGAATCTGATGATCTAGGCCCAGCCTGGCATTCGGGCCCCGAGTACCAACTGCTAGATAACGAACGGCACAAAGATGCCCAGATTCGCAAGCACCGCGCGGGTGACAACTACGACGTGCAGCAATCTACCGTAGAAACGGTGAAACCCGCCGGAGAATGGAACACGACTCGTTTAGTAGTGAACGGCAATCAGGTCGAGCACTATTTAAATGGCGAGAAAGTAGTTGAATACGAACTGGGTTCTCAGGCTTGGCAAGATTCAGTAGCCAACAGCAAATTTGGCGAACTACCCATGTACGGAAAAGCTGATAAAGGACGCATCGCTTTGCAAGACCACGGTGATCAAGTCTGGTTCCGCAATATTCGCATCCGAGAGATGTAATTACTTCTTCTATTTTCCCCTTTCTAAATAGCTGTCATCGGCTTGTTCAAGATGGCTATTAGGATTCCCTTCTAAAGCACTGGCATTGGCTGGTGCTTTTTTTTGCTTTTCTAAATCATCTATAACTTTGTTTTAAAATTATTTTCATATTTTATATAAAATATAGCAATAAATACTAAAGAAAAAATTTGATTAATTATATAAATATTACGTGATTTGTATTATTCTTACCGGTAATTGAAGCATATGCTGAGAGGGTTACTGCTCACTAACTGTATAGAACCACTCCTTTTAAAATATCAAAAAGTGAGAATAATAGGTTAGGTATTTCACATACCATGCATTATGTTTCTTCGCTAAATCAATCATGATTTTCTCAATTATAACGGTTGGTCATTTGGCATTCATCACTATTGATTTATGAGGAGTGATAAAATGCATAGTAGTTAACTGAGATAATGGTAGTTGTCTTCGAGATGCATACTGCTGTAGATAGAATATATATGAAAGGAGTAATTTCCGATTTATCCTTACTTTTAATAGCTCTAGCTATAGCCTTTATTCAAATCATGGTTGTCTTAAGTGATTCTACCCGAGAAGGTTGGCAGAAAGTTGTCAGTGTGATTGGGTTCGCTCTATTTTTGTTATTGACCTCTGGTTAACTTTATATATTAATGAAGAAAAAGCGCAACTATGAAAATTAGCTCTCAAAAATTAGTCGCTATTTTTCTTCCGGTTCTTTCAATGATAGCTTGGTCAGGTAATGCACTATATCATGAGTTACTGTGGGGCAGTTATGACTGGAAATTCTACTTTGCGTTAATTGGTTTCATGATCTTCTTTTCATTTGGCTTATTTAGCGCATTCATTATTATTCGGCATAATCAAAACAAACATGAAATCTAATAAATTAGTCGCCC
>NZ_JBARYM010000413.1:0-13529 GCF_049647865.1 Tunicatimonas sp.
CGCTTACTACCTACTTTTTGCTAGAAGACAACGTAGAGGCCCGGCAGGTACAAGACCGAATGGTAGCGCTGACCGACACGCTTCACAATCCTATTTACGAGCGACGTTTCGGAAAAAGTTACGATGAGTACAAAGCGGCAGGCGACATTATGGAGTATCATCTTCAACCACTATCGGATGTTCATTTATATTCCGCTCACATTGACGATACTACTCACGGTGATATCCGAACGGTGTATATGTTCGCAACGATTGGATTATTGCTACTCTTTGTCGCCGTGTTCAATTACGTGAACCTATCCACGGCCCAATCGGCTCAGCACGCAAAATCCACCGGTGTTCGGAAGGTATTGGGGGCGGTTCGTTCGCAATTATATAGTTTGTTTTTAACCGAGTCGGTAGCAATCTGCATTATTGCTGCATTAGTAGGATTGACTTTTGTTCAGATACTCTTCGCTGTAGGAAGTGGTTGGATTCAGCAGTTTATTCCTACTGGCATTACTCCACTGTCGGTAATTGTACTTCTGGTTATAGCAATTCTATTAGGATTAGTTTCCGGGTGGATACCCGCTCAAATGCTCAGCGCGTTTAAACCAACTCAAGTACTAAAGGGACAACTATCTCAAGGCACTAAAGGTGCGCAACTACGAAACGGATTAGTAATCGCTCAGTTTGTGGTCTCAACCGGACTAATAATCAGTATACTACTAATCAGTCAGCAGCTATCGTATTTGCAAAACAAATCTCTGGGTTTTGATAAAGAACATCTCCTGATGGTGAAGAATATTGACAAGCTGGGCGAGAAAAAGCAAACCTTAAAACAACTGGTTAGCACCGCTTCCTACACGGTAAACCTTTCTTTAGCGTATAACAATTTGGGGCAACCTCACAATCACGATGCTTTTACACCGGTAGAACTTATTGAGCAAGGGCAAACCGAAGCGGTGGGTATTCCGCGTTACTCGGGCGATACGGACTACTTATCTACGGTAGGTATTGACTTACTGATGGGACATAATTTCTCGCCCAATCTCACAAAAGATAATCAGCAAATTTTGCTGAATGAGGAAGCCCTGCGAGCCTTCGGATGGCAAGACCGAACTGAAGCCGAACTCATTGGTAAAATGATTGATGTGAATACCCGACGTTACGAACTAGCTGGGATCGTAGAAGACATTCACTTTCGCTCGCTACGGGAGAAGATTGGGCCAATGGCCATTATGTCGCACGTTTCTAACGAATACGAAAACTTATTTATTCGCATAAAGCCCGGTAGCACCGCCGAAGCCTTAATTGATCTACAACATAAGTGGGCTCAGGTAGCTCCGAACCTGCCCTTTACGTACACCTTTCTAGACGAACAGTTAGACGCACTCTACGCTTCGGAGCAGCAGATGGCTTCCCTATTTCAAATCTTGACCGGACTGACCATTGGAGTAGCTTGCCTGGGGCTATTAGGTTTAGCCATGTTTACTGCCGAGCGACGTACTAAGGAAATTGGAGTGCGAAAGGTGTTAGGAGCTAGCGTTCAAAGTATTGTGGCTTTACTCTCTAAAAGCATTGTCAAAATGGTGATTTTCGCAATGTTACTTGCTATTCCAATTACTTGGTACTTGATACAACAATGGCTAGAAAACTTTGAGTACCGAATCCAAATTAGCTGGTGGATATTTGCGCTCGCCGGCGGAAGCGTACTACTAGTTGCCCTACTTACTATTAGCTTTCAAACCATCAAGGCAGCAATAGCTAATCCGGCAGACGCACTACGAAGTGAATAGAATTATAAGTGATAAGATAGAAAACTATCGTAATATCAAGTGGTAAGCAACTGGAGTAGAATTTGCTCGTTATTGTTACCAAACCACATAGTTCTCAAATATGCGTTTTTTACTAGTTTTCATTACGCTAACCCTAGTTTCTGCTTGTCACTCTTTTGATACTACCGAAATTATTGAACCAACTGACTTTCAGATTCAGTCGGTCAGTTTTAATTTATCTAAAGATGTAATACCCACCAATATGGTAGCTCAAAAGGTAAAAGATCATCAAGAGTTTACGCTGGTAGGAGCTAAGCTAAAACAGGGCGATCAGAACTTTGTGGCTCTTTGGCTATTTAATACTCTAGATTCGGCCGACATCCGAAGTATTAACCTCAAAGCGGAAGAATTTTCAAGGTTCCCTTATCTTACTGCTATTACAGCCCGAGAGGAAGCCTCCAACCTAACTGCTTTTCTGAAAAGAGATTAACCAGACCAAGTCGTTTTAGCTCGATATTCCTAAAATATCAATAGATCTACGAAAAAAATCGTAGATAAGTTTGGAAGTACGATTTTTATCGTATATAATTGAAGTACGATAAATCTCGTAGATTATGAAAGACACTTCTAAGCCTACCGAAGCTGAATTAGAAATTCTTCAAATAGTATATCAGCTGGGACCTTCCACCGTTCGTTCAGTTCACGATGAACTTGCCCAGCAACGAGATATTGGCTACACTACCACGCTCAAAAATATGCAAAACATGGCTCAAAAGGGTTTACTGGTTCGTGATGAATCGGCTAAAAGCCATATCTATTCAGCCAAAGTGCCTCAAGAAAAAACTCAGAAATTACTACTCGATCGCCTGCTAGAGACGGCCTTTGGGGGTTCAGCCGGACGGATGGTACTGCAAGCTTTGGGTCATCGTAAGACATCTCCGGAAGAACTGGAACAAATTAAAGCACTCATCAAAAAACTGGAAGGAGGAAAATCATGAGTTGGTTATCTGAAACTTGGATACAAACAATTGGCTGGACACTTGTGCACAGCCTTTGGATTGTGACACTGATAGCAATAGGTTTACGGCTACTGTTAGCCATCATTCCTAGTCAGCGGGCCAAAGCTCGCTATCTTTTGGCAGTAGCAGCACTCTTGGGTGCAGTAATCGCTTTAGTAACTACCGGAGTTTACGTTCACGAACCAGTAGAAGAAGTTATTCATTCTACTACCGCTATACATTCAGTTGAATCTTTTGCCACTAATTATACCCCAGTGAATCCGGTGCTTTCAGAACCTTGGCATCGGCAATTTAACGATAAGCTTCAGCTGTGGTTAGCACCTCATTTATCGGGTATTTTGGTAATTTGGTTTAGCGGAATGTTGTTCTTTTTGCTACGAGGGACGGGCCGAATCGTTTACCTACATCGTCTCACTCAGCTAAATACTCAGCCACTTAACCCTTCGTGGAAAAATACTGTCGCTCAGCTTATTCAGATGCTGAAGATTCGTCGGAAAATTATCGTTCGGATATCACCGCACATACGCAGTCCGTTTGTTGCTGGTTTTCTAAAACCAATGATTCTACTGCCTTTGAGCGCATTTTCTCAACTAAGCCCCGATCAACTTGAAGCCATCTTGGCACATGAACTCGCGCACATTCGCCGGTGGGATGATGCTGTAAATTGGTTACAAGTCGCGGTAGAGATTGTATTATTCTATCACCCCGCACTGTGGTGGATTTCGCAAGTGATTCGCGATGAGCGAGAAAAATGCTGTGACGATTTAGCCGTGGCAATCTGCGGCAGCGCATTGGTGTATACTAAAGCACTCACCCAGTTAGAGAGTTTACCCAATACCACGTCATCCTTCGCCCTAGCGTTATCACGTTCCGGCAATGGATTACTTGGTCGTGTTGAGCGATTATTACAACCCCATAATTCCAATAATAAATCTTCGGTAGCTCCGATAATAATAACGATGATACTGGCTGTTACCATTGCTATTAACTACCAATTTGATCATTCTATTTCCAACAGCTCAACCGCCAGTACTCCGGTCTACTCAGGATTGATCTCAGGGCTAAAATCACCGTCGGCTCTAGAAACAACTCGCTCAGCCCATGATTCCCCCTGGCAACCGGTGCTACCCGATTGGTTGAAAGAAGAAAGCATCGTTTTAGATACAATTCCAAGCGACACGATAGCTACTAATGCTAAGGAGAAAAATGAACGAAGTGCTTCTGTATTCTACTTTTCAACCGATACAGATCAGTTTAAATTAGATTCTCTACCTGAGTTTATTCAGCTCGATTCATTATCATCGGTTTACAGTTTTTCATCGCCAGGTGTGCGCATTCTATCGCTTGACTCTCTGCCGCAGGCACTGGCATTACCGCCCAACATCGAGATCGATGTGATAGAAGATATTGATTTGGATTTAGATGTGCTGGAAGATATTGAGGTACTCATCGATTCTGTACAAAGCTGGAATCATAGTTTCAATTTTCATTTTTCTGATACAATACCCAGCCCTGGTAGCCCCGAGCATTTAAAGCAATTCTGGAGCGATTCTACGCGAGGGTATAAAATTCATAGATTCGCCAGTCCTCACTTCCGAGTAGATTCTATAAGGGGTAGTACTTTCTTAAACATTCCTGCCCCTCCCGCAGCGATAATTCCTGATTCTACCCGGTTGCGTAGCCTACGATACTACCAGAGAGCCTTAGCAAATGTGGATTCTTCGGGTGTCCGGACTGCTAAAGCTTTGGAGCGTCAGCTACGATCATTAGAAGAACAGCAACAACGCTACGAAGCACAGGTGCAGATGAGAGAACAGCAGCACGAAGAGCGTTTAGCAGAATGGCAGAAAAGAATGGAAGTTTGGGAAGATCGGCAACAAGAACTACAGCAACGCTTTGAAGAACGCCAACAAGAAATGCAGCAGCGTCATGAGGAACGAGTACGATCCTTAGAACGTCAAGAAGAACAGCTACGCCAACACCAAGAACTACTTGAAAAGCAATTTAACCGCAAAGAGAAAGAGAAATCTAATCAAAATTAGCCTCAATGCCAGTTTGAATAAAGAAACCTTGAGCTAGCAGTAGTTTTTAGCCTACCCCACGGGGTGGGCTTTTTAATTTTAATGTCAATCCATTTGTCAATCTACCAAGAGGGTATTATAAATCTTCCTTATTTTTTCCGTTTCTATTTTTCATTTCTGCTAATTTTCCACTAATTTTTAAAATATGTACGTTATCCCTATAAGTAATTAGCAGTAATATTTTATCTTTAGATCAATGGGTTCTTAGGAAATTGAAGTAAACTATGAAGCATCAGAACCGAAGATTTGAACAATTGTCGCTAGAAAGGAAATGTCGCTATATTCTCAACCGCTGCACATTTATTGCTACCCGCTTAGAAAAGCAAGGAAAGCAGTCTTTTCGAATTAATCTATACCACCGGGGCGACTTCTATTACGAGATTTGGTACAACAGTGAGTATCACTACATTGGCGAGGTTCGTATTACGCAAAACCGCTCTATCATCAATGCCTACGCATCTGGGGTGCAACTACATTCTCTCGATTGCTGATTCGCCCTATTTTACTCAAACAGCTATTATTCGTTTATCTCTTTTAGTATCGCAAAGAATTCAGCTAAAATCATTGCCGTAGCCCCCCAAATAACCTCCTTATTAATTAGGTAAGCTGGTGCTTCTAAATGAACTCCCCGAGCGGTTATCTGACGAACAGACCGATTATCAGGATTAAGAAAGTCTTGCACCGACATATCCAGCACCTCAGCTACTTCGGCAGGTTCAGGCTGATAGGCTGGAGAGGTTTTAGTAAACGCTACTACCGGACTTACTACAAAGCGACTTACCGGAATATACAGATCAGATAGTTGGCCAACTACTTGGGTAGCTTCGACACTAACTCCAATTTCTTCCTTGGTTTCTCGCAAAGCAGTATCCACAATAGTTCCATCCTCAGGTTCTACCTTCCCTCCCGGAAAAGCAATTTGTCCGCTATGCGCTCCATCGTATTGAGGTCGGCGGATTAGGGGAAACGCAAGTTGTCGTTCAGCCCCAGGATAAAGTAAAATAAGGACTCCAGCGTGAAGGGCATTCGGTGGAATACGATGACGGCTATTTCGGTGCATCTCAGTGGCCATATGTTGCTGAGCCTGCCACCCGAGTAATGGCTGACTGAGCCGCTCCTTTAATTTGTCACGTAGATGATCGGTAAAAAGCATTTTCATTAGAATGAGCTAACTGAAGTTAAAATTCTTCTTTTCTCCGAGTCGGTGGATAGATAAATGAAATTATAGGGTTTTGTTCATAATTTGGAATAATGTCGCGGCCTACTTTGTTTGTATAGTACAACCATAAAAAATTTTATGACCTATAAAATTAGAATAATTATACTATTAATCGTTGCGTTGTCGGCTACGTTAGGCTGTAGTAGTAAAGTCTCACTAGATCGCCTGCTCTCATCTAAGACTCCCTACGAACGATATGTTTCGTCGCTGAATCAGGCTTCGCTGGAACAAACATTACTGGGAAAAAACTGGTTAGAAGCTGGCAAAAAAAGTTTGTACGATTCGCTCTACGTAAATTTACCTTACAGTGAGATTGGCTACTTTGCCGATGACCGACCGTCAGCAATTTCGTTGCGTTACACGGCTCAGCAGGGTCAATCTATTCAGATCACCCTAACAACTGACTACAATGATTCTATTAAGTTTTTTTTAGATGTATTTACAGCCGATGACTATATTGCCCCAATAGTTTCAGCCGACACCCTGCGGAACATTCAATACGAAGTTGAAGAAACCGGCGCACACGTACTACGATTACAGCCAGAACTTCTGGTAAGTGGTGCATATAAACTACAAATTACAGCGAAAGCTACCCTCAGCTTTCCAGTATCAGGAAAAAATTACCGAGCGGTTGGCAGTTTTTTTGGCGATCCTCGCGACGGTGGCAAGCGAAGCCACCGGGGTATTGATATTTTTGCTCCTAAGGGTACTCCGGTAGTAGCAGCTCACGCCGGAATTGTGACCCCCAAAACCAGTAGTGGCCTCGGAGGTAAGGTAGTTTGGCTATCTAGCTTCAAAAAGAAATTTAACCAGTACTACGCCCATTTAGATAGTCAGGCAGTGACACCAGGGCAACGAGTTAGTCGAGGCGATACGTTGGGCTTCGTGGGAAATACCGGTAACGCCCGCTTCACGCCGCCGCATCTTCATTTTAGTATTTATGCTTTTGGCCAAGGAGCCGTTGATCCCTATCCGTTCGTCGCTTCTATTAATGCTGATGAGGAAACTATAGCGGTAGATACAAGCTTTGTTGGCAATGAAGCACGTATTCAATCCGCGTTAGCTAATGTTCGGCAGGCTCCTACCACTCAGTCGGCGGTTCTACTAACCGCCACTCAACATACTCCCGTACGTGTTACCGGAGGTACCGGAAAATGGTATCGGGCGCAACTTCCGAATGGTACCCGTGGTTTTATCCACCAAAGTTTAGTGCAATCTCTGAATAGCCCTATTAATGATTTAGTGATAACTAGTTCTTATCAACCATTCGTAACGCTACATCCCAAGCGGCCTATTCTTCAGTTATGGGAAGGACAGCAAGTAGCTGTATTGGGAGTATATGAGTCACATTGGTACGTAGAAACTACTACTGGCGAACGACTTTGGATGCAGCCTACCTAGCGTCTACTTTGCCGATACAGCTTCCAGCGTTTCTACAATAATATTGTGGTTAGTGTAGATACAGATATCCGCCGCAATACTCAGACTTTCCTTTACCATTTCTTCGGCAGAAAGCTCACTGGAGTGCTTTTTTAGGGCTAAAGCTGCTGCCTGGGCATACATGCTTCCTGAACCGATTGTGGCAATATCATTATCTGGCTCTAATACATCGCCCGTTCCCGAAAGAATCAAAAGCTCCGAAGCATCAGCTACAATCATCATAGCTTCCAACTTGCGCAGATAGCGGTCGGTGCGCCAATCTTTGGCTAGTTCAATCGCGGCGCGCTTCATATTGCCTCCGTAAGAGTTTAGCTTTTCATCAAAACGCTCGATCAAGGTAAAGGCATCAGCGGTAGACCCGGCAAAGCCAGTTACAATTTTATCATTTTGCAGTTTACGGATTTTGCGGACATTACTTTTAGCTACGGTATTTCCCATAGTAGCTTGCCCATCAGCTCCAATAGCGATCTGATTTCGGTGCTTAATAGCGACTACGGTGGTTGATTTTATCTTTTGCATGGTTTATAAAAATTGGATCAGGATGAACTTGATTTTATTTGGATAATCAGGATGTACATTTCTCGTAAACTTTTAATTTGGTACCAATAATATAATGTATCCTGTTTATCTAAAATAATTCTGACTATCCTGGTAAAAAAAAGGCCAAACAAATTTGTCTAGCCTTGTTGACGAATAACCGTGCGAAATGTTTTACGCTAGATCATAATCCGAATGGGGTCTTCCAACAACGATTTCAGGGTTTTGAGGAAAGCAGCTCCCACAGCGCCATCCACCGCTCGGTGGTCGCACGACATGGTAACTTTCATCACGTTGCCCGGCACCAGTTGACCGTTTTTGACGATAGCTGTTTGTTTGATACCCCCTACGGCAAGAATACAAGCATCGGGCGGATTCACGATGGCGGTGAACTCCTCAATGCCGAACATCCCTAAATTAGAAATGGTAAAGGTACTACCCTCCCAGTCCTTAGGCTGCAATTGCTTATTCTTAGCCTTGGCCGCTAAATCTTTCACTTCCGCTCCAATGTGAGAGAGTGACTTGTTATCGGCAAACCTTACCACCGGCACTAGTAACCCTTCGTCTACGGCTACCGCTATTCCAATATGAATATGCTGGTTCTTACGAATGGTATCGCCCTGCCAGGAGACGTTTACATCCGGGTGCTGCCGCAAACTGGCTGCTACCGCCTTCACGACAAGATCGTTGAAGGAGATTTTTACCGGAGAGATTTCATTCATGCTTTGGCGGGCTTCTACTGCTTTGTCCATGTTGATCTCCATGGTGAGATAGAAGTGCGGTGCCGTGAATTTGCTCTCCGCCAATCGCTTAGCAATGGTTTTACGCATTTGCGAAACCTTAACTTCCTCGTAGCTTTCTTCTCCTACTATTTTGGGTAGTTCAATAGCTGGGGCTGGAGCAGAATCTTCGCCTTTCTTTTGAGGCTGTTCCGTAGGTTCAGCTTCCGGCTCATACTCCTCTATGTCTCGTTTTACAATTCGGCCGTTCTCGCCGCTACCCGAAATTTGAGCAATATCGTAGCCCATATCCTGGGCCATCTTTTTCGCTAGTGGTGAAGCTTTTACCCGGCCGTTACTGCTGGAGGAGCTTTCATCGTCACCCGACGACCGACTCGGTACATAAGCGGGGGCATCTTTTTCGGCGGCCCCGTTGCTCGATGATTTGCCTTCGGGATCTTTTTCTTCGGACTTCTTCTTCTCAGGTTTTTCTTTTTTCTTCTCCTCTTTACTACCTCCCGACGATTTCTGAGCCTTCAGTAGCTTCTCATAGTCGGCACCTTCTTCGCCAATCACGGCAATCACTCCATCTACCGGAACCGAGCCACCCTCGTCCACTCCTATATACAACAGCGTACCATCTTCGTACGATTCCAGTTCCATGGTAGCTTTATCGGTTTCTACTTCGGCAATAATATCGCCCGATTCTACCGAGTCGCCTACCTTTTTTAGCCAATTAGCAATCACGCCTTCTTCCATCGTGTCGCTCATCTTGGGCATGGTTACTACTGTAGCGTTCACATCGGATGTATCCACTTCGGAAGCGTCACTATCTTCATCAGCATCATCCGAATCTTCATTCTCGGAATCATCCTTTTCGGAAGTATCGGAATCTTCATCCTCGGAAGCATCCGAATCTTCCTCTGAGTTTTGGCTACTTGAAGAACCTTCAATTTCCTTTAACAAATCTTCAATATCTTCACCCTCTTCACCAATAATAGCAATTACGCCATCAACGGCCACCGATTCGTTTTCTTGAACACCAATATGCAGAATGGTACCGTCTTCGTACGATTCCAGTTCCATGGTAGCTTTGTCAGTTTCTACTTCGGCTATGATATCACCGGACTCCACCGAGTCACCTACCTTTTTTAGCCAATTAGCAATCACGCCTTCTTCCATCGTGTCGCTCATCTTGGGCATTTTAATAACTTCGGCCATGCGTGTGTTATATTATCGTTTATTTTATTCTAAATCTTACTTGAAGCGTAAGCGAGGCAAATTACTGATGAATCCAAATTATCACAACGGTGAACCTAAAAAATGTTAGCTAGATACCCAGTATCAATTGTCTAACTTTCATAATCTGCATCAGATCTTAACATAAGACTTTATTCTAAACTCAAATTTACAACTTCTGTTTCCTTTATATTTTCCTTTTCAATTGCAGTTACAAAACAATCCCCTACTTTTTTTATTTTTTTAAAAATAATTGTCTACAACTATTACGTGAATATTCAGGTTATTAGCTGATTTTAATTATTTTTGCAGCGATTTTAATCAGGTCATTTAACTAAAGCGTTCTTATCCTCTAATGCCACAGCATATCAAATTAAAACGCGGATTTACTATCAACTTGGCGGGAAAACCTGAAAAAAAGGTGAGCGACGCCCCCCCCTCCGATACTTACGCACTAAAGCCTACCGACTTTATTGGGATGATACGCCCGAAGGTCACCGTAGACGAAGGTGATACGGTAAAAGCGGGTACCCCAATCCTATTTGACCGGAAAATGAATTCGGTTAAATACTGCGCCCCAGTTAGTGGGGAAGTAGTAGAGATTAAGCGAGGGGAAAAACGTAAGCTGCTGGAAGTTAAAATATTGGCTGATAAAGAAGTTACGTTTGAAGAATATAAGCAGTACTCAGTTTCTGATTTAACTTCTCTAAGCCGGGAAGAAGCACAGGAGCAGATGCTTCAGAGTGGGGTGTGGCCTCAGATTATTCAGCGGCCCTACGGTATTGTGGCTGATCCGGCCGATACTCCTCGCGATATTTTTATCTCAACATTTGATACTAGTCCACTGGCTCCCGATTACACCACTCTGCTGAAAGGTCAGGCTAACTTCTTCTCGGCGGGAATTGAGGTACTAAAAAAGTTTACTGAGGGAAAAGTACACGTAGGAATTGACGCTAAAGCTGAAGTTTCTACGATACATAATGATGCTAAAGGAGTAACAATTACTAAATTTTCAGGGCCTCATCCGGCCGGAAATGTAGGAGTACAAATTCACCATGTTGCCCCTATTGGCAAAACTGACGTAGTTTGGACCATTGATCCCTACGGAGTAGTTCAGATTGGTAAGTTATTCCTCAAAGGCGTTTACGATACTTCCAAAACTATATCGCTAGCTGGTTCTGAAGTAAAGCAACCTCAGTACTACACTACCTACAGCGGAGCTTGTATTGATAAAATTGTGGAGGAACAAATCAAGGTCCGAAACGTGCGTTATATCTCAGGCAACGTACTAACCGGCGAGAAAATTGAACCAGACGGATACCTTGGCTACTACCATCACCAAATTACCGTGATACCAGAAGGTAATGAGTACGAATTCTTGGGCTGGATGAAACCAACTACGGACAAGTTGAGTTTTCATAGAGCATTAGGTTTATTTTCTTTTCTTAATTCTTCTAAGAAAGAATACGTGCTAAATTCTAATATGAAAGGGGAAGAACGAGCGATTGTTCAAACCGGAATTTACGAACAGGTGCTACCGATGGATATTCTTCCTGAGTATCTTTTTAAAGCCATTATGGCCGAGGATTACGACGAAATGGAGACACTGGGATTATACGAGGTGATTGAAGAAGACGTGGCCTTGTGCGAGTTTATCGATATTTCCAAACACGATTTTCAGGGTCTTATACGACAAGGAATTAATTTACTTCGAGAGAGTTAGATTTTATGAACGTTTTACGCAAACTGTTAGACCAGCAAAAACCTCTTTTTGAAAAGGGAGGGAAGTTAGAGAAGTTTTATTATGCGTTTGAAGCGGGGGATACTTTTCTGTTTACTCCGAACACTACGGGTAGCAAGCGCGGAACTCACATTCACGATGCCATTGATCTAAAGCGGATGATGATTACCGTAGTAATCGCGATGGTTCCCGCTTTATTATTCGGAATTTATAACGTGGGTCATACCCACTTTTTGGCCGTAGGGGAATTAGCCGAAGCTACTTTTCTAGATAAGGTGCTGATTGGGTCTATCGCTGTGCTGCCGATTGTCATTGTATCCTACGCCGCGGGGGGACTGGTTGAAGTAATTTTTGCCACTATCCGTCGCCACCCCATCAACGAAGGCTTTTTGGTAACCGGAATGTTAATTGCCCTTATTATGCCACCTACCCTGCCGCTATGGCAAGTAGCGTTGGCTGCTATATTTGCGGTAGTAATTGCTAAAGAAGTATTCGGCGGCACCGGAATGAACGTGCTAAACGTGGCTATGACCGCTCGGGCATTTTTGTACTTTGCCTACCCCGGCGATATGTCTGGTGATGTTTGGTACTACTTGGGTGATAAAGAGTACGCTGATGGTTTTTCAGGGGCTACTCCACTAGGTTTAGCGGCTGAAACCGTGCAGGTAGACGGGGTTCAAACCGTAGCTGCTTCCTTAGCTGAGTTTCAGGATGGATTATTTACTTTCTGGAACATGGCCGTAGGCCTCATCCCCGGTTCAATCGGTTCTACTTCCTTTATCGCAGTAATGATTGGGGCGGTTATCATTATTGCTACCGGTGTAGGCAGTTGGAAAACTATTTTAAGTGGGTTTATTGGAGTTTACGTGATGCAGCTTATCCTGAACATCTTCGGTTCTAATGAGTACATGAATATGCCTCCTCACTATCATTTTGTAATGGGTGGGGTAGCTTTCGGTATTGTGTTTATGGCGACCGATCCGGTTTCTTCCGCCCATACCGAATGGGGGAAATGGATATACGGATTTTTGATTGGAGTCATCACGGTGATCATTCGGGTACTGAATCCCGCTTATCCGGAAGGTATTATGTTAGCGGTGCTGTTTATGAATGTATTTGCGCCACTCATTGATTTTTATGTAGTAGAAGCAAACAAAAAAAGGAGGTTACAACGTGCGACAGTCTAATGTATATGTAATAGTTTTTTCCGCCATCTTAACAATTATACTTGGCGGACTACTGGCATTCTCGGCAATTGGCTTAAAGCCAATACAGGATGAGCAGGTAGCACTAGATACTCAAAAGAAAATTTTGGGTGCTGTTATTCAATTGCAAGAAGGGGACGATGTTCCGGCTATCTATCAGGAGAAGATTGAGTCTTTGGTAGTAAATGCGAAAGGGGAAGAGATTAAGGAGATTGATGGAGCCCCTGTAGTTGCTGAGGCAATTAATGTTGGCAAACAATTTAAACTCCCTCCCGAAGATCGTCTGTTTCCGGTCTACAAGTTCAAAGGAGGTGACGAGGGACAGGTTGATGCCTTTATCCTACCGGTTTATGGAAATGGACTGTGGAATAATATCTTTGGTTACGTTGCTTTGGAAAATGATTTAGCCACGATTAAGGGAGTTGTTTTTGACCATGTAGGAGAAACCCCGGGCTTAGGAGCTCGCATCACCGATATAGAGGTACAAGAGCGATTCAGAGGTAAGAAAATCTACGACGACTTAGGCGAACTAGTAGCCGTACGGATGGTAAAGGGTGAAACCGGCAATCCTA
>NZ_JBARYM010000414.1:0-4670 GCF_049647865.1 Tunicatimonas sp.
ACGCTTGCCGAAGTACTTGATCGCGTCCTGACACCGTCAGCACAGTTGCTGGGATGCTTGAATACCTCCTGACAGTGTTGATAGCCCTACTGTAGTACTACACACCTGACTAATTGTATCTAAGCACTAAGTTATCTGTTACCCACGCATCAATGCTCGGATGGATTAAGAAATCAAGTAAAAGTTCTACTATTCGTAGGGGCGCGAGCTAATGTTTACTCGTAGCCATAAATTATCGACGATCTTTTTATACTCAAGGAATAGTCACTATTTTAAGAACGTATAGCATTTGCACACCTACAGTAGGTGTGCAAATGCTACAGTAGCGGCTATACAGTAGTTATGCCCTATGTAAATCGAAAAGAAAAGCACAAAACAGCTATCTTTGAGCTATGGATAGCAAAGAGAGATATATCAACCCATTCACCGACTTTGGATTTAAAAAGCTGTTCGGAACGGAATTTAACAAGGAATTATTGATTGATTTACTGAACCAAGTGCTTGGCGATAGAGAGCGAATTCAGGATTTGACCTATTTAAATACTGAAAATCTAGGTAACACAGAAACAGATCGAAAAGCAATTTTTGATTTGTATTGCGAGAACGAAAAGGGCGAGAAGTTCATCATCGAGCTACAGAATGTGAAGCAACAGTACTTCAAAGATAGAAGCATTTACTACTCCACATTTCCGATACAAAGTCAAGCACCGAAGGGCAGAGAATGGGATTACTATCTGAAAGCTGTCTATACGATTGGAATTTTGAATTTCAGTTTTCCGGATAAAAGTGAGCAGGATAGATTTGTGCGAGAAGTGCAGCTAGTTGATATAGCAACTCAGGAAGTCTTTTACGATAAGTTGATGTTCATTTATCTGGAAATGCCTAAATTCAGAAAAACGGAAGATGAGTTGATCAGTCAATTTGACAAATGGATGTATGTGCTAAAGAACCTGCATCGTTTACAGGATAAACCCGTTAGATTACAGGAGAAGGTGTTTGAAAAGTTGTTTTCAGAAGCCGAGATTGCCAAATTAAATTCAGAAGATATGAAAGCATACGAAGAAAGTTTGAAGGTCTACCGAGACAATTACAGTGTCATTGAGACTGCTAAAAATGAAGGTAAGCAAGAAGGAAAAAATGAGAATAAAGTTGAAACTGCAATTGCGATGAAAAAAGAAGGACTTTCAACTAATCTAATTAATAAAATCACTGGATTACCTAAGGAACAGATAGAAAAACTGTAAACACAGGGCATAACAATGCATAGGCGCTGGCGAAGCCTTCGCCAGCGCCTATGCGAGCCGTTAACCAGCAAAGGCCTAAATTCTCCTTCCTCCAAGTAGAGAAACCGGTCACTTCAGAAATCTCCCCAAATAGCTGAAGTAACCTACCCAGGAATAGGAATTTATCGCCTGGTATCGTAATTAGTGATACTAGTAACCAGCTACTTACCTACCCATGCTTACCAATACCCGATCTATATTTCTGCTCTGTATTTTATTTATGGTGGCCTGCCAGTCACCAGAATCACCCCCTGATGAGACTAGCCCGGTGGGTTCGGTAGAGGCGGTCAGCAGTTTGTACGTTCCACCTACCTTTCAGGATGATAATCGGAAGGAACAGTTGCAGTCTATTGCCCCAAGGTTGAAAGAACTGATGCAGCAGCATGCCGCCGACCGACATATTTCCGGGGTAGCGTGGGGCATTGTGGTGGATGATGAGCTGGTGGTAGCCGATGCCTACGGACTGGCTAATCGGGAAGAAAATATTCCGGCCACGACCTCCTCCGTTTTCCGAATCGCTTCTATGACCAAAAGCTTTACGGCAATGGCGATACTAAAATTGCGGGATGAGGGAAAGCTGTCACTACACGATCCGGTAACCGAATATATTCCCGAAGCAAAGAACCTGGAGTACCTTACCGCCGATGCTCCGGTAATTGATATTGAGAATCTGCTGACCATGACTGCGGGCTTCCCCGAGGATAATCCCTGGGGCGATCGCCAACTGGATGAACCCGAACAAATGCTGCTGAATTTATTGCAGCAAGCCCCGGCGTTTAGCAATGTGCCTGCTTACGAATTCGAGTACAGCAATACCGGGTACGCTACGCTGGGGCTCATCGTGCAGCGGGTATCCGGGCAACCTTTCGGCGATTATATCCGCGAAAATATCTTCCAGCCCTTGGGCATGAGTGATACCTACTGGGAAGTTGACCGGGTGCCCGACGATAAGCTGGTGATTGGCTACCGTTGGGAAGACAGTGAATATAAACTAGAGCCGATGTTGCACCACGGTATTTACGGCGCTATGGGCGGCTTACTCACTACCATTGAAGATTTTAATAAGTATGTCAGCTTTCATTTATCGGCTTGGCCACCTCGCAGTGGAGAAGATGGCGGTCCGGTTAAGCGAAGCACGCTGCGAGAAATGCATACTCCCCAATACGTACGATTGATAGCAAACGCCACCGACTGGAACAACGAAACCTGTCCGGCGATGGTGGGTTATGGTTACGGACTGGGCATTTCGGAAGACTGTAAAGGTACCGTGCAGGTGTCGCACGGGGGAGCACTGCCGGGCTTTGGTAGTAACTATAAATTTTATCCTGCGTTGGGTATTGGCTTTATGGCGTTCGGTAATCGGACTTACACTGCTCCCTGGCCCTGGACCGAAATCTTAAAACTTGTGTTCAATGAGCTTGACCTCCCGCCCCGGGAGCTTCCAGTTTCCGAAACCTTAGCCGAACGGAAAGAAGATGTAGTGCAATTTATTCAGCAGTGGGACGAAGAAACCGAAGAACGACTGCTCGCCGAAAATTTCTACCTGGATCAATCCAAAGAAAGAAGAAAAGAACAGGCAATGAACCTGCTAGATAGTGCCGGAACTATTCAATCAGTGACCGAGCTATCTCCAATGAATCAGTTGCGGGGAAGCTTTAAGATGCAGGGAGAAAAGGGTGATATTCGGGTATTTTTCACGTTAACGCCCGAATCCGATGCCCGCCTACAAGCTTTGTGGTTGGATTTTGAAAGAAATGGTAAGAACTAATTTCGCAGTTAAATTAAGTATCCGACCAAAATAAAATATAAAAACACGTCATTCCGAACGGAATATAGTGCAGTGAATCGGATCCACTGTGGACGCAGTGCCGACGCAGTAATTTCCCGCTTATTGAGCAAGAGACCGCGGCATCGGCCGTCCGACACGCTATCGCTCGCGGTGACGGCAAAAGTTAAGAGAGGTCAACCAATTTGAACCCCTGCCCGTGCACTGTCAAAATCTGTACGTTCTCATCGGGCTTTAGGTACTTGCGTAGCTTGGCAATGTACACGTCCATACTGCGGGCGTTAAAGTAGCTATCGTCACCCCAGACCACTTTTAGGGCTTTAGTGCGGTCTACCGTCTGGTTGATATGCTGGGCAAACAATTTCAGCAACTCTGATTCTTTAGAAGTCAGTTTAACTTCATGGTCGTCGTGCTGAAGAAGGCGTTGTTGATAATCGTAGGCAAATCTTCCAAAAGTAAACTGATTTTGCTCGGTTTCTTCCGGCTGAGATCGCCGTAGTATGGCTTGGATCCTTAGCAGTAGCTCCTCCATGCTGAAGGGCTTGGTTACATAATCATCGGCACCAAGTTTTAGTCCGGCAATGGTATCTTCCTTCATCGACTTGGCCGTTAGGAAGATGATCGGAATCTGGCTATCGCGCTGGCGAATTTCCTCGGCTAAAGTAAACCCATCCATTTTGGGCATCATCACATCCAATACACAGATTGACAAATCGCCAACCCTTTTAAAGGTTGATAGGGCTTCCTCTCCATCGCGGCAAAGAATGGTTTCGTAGCCTTTAGCCGTGAGGTAGTCATTCAAGATCATGCCTAAATTCTGATCGTCTTCAGCCAGTAGTACTTTCATATTCGTGGGGTATGTAAACGGTGAAGGTGCTGCCTTCGCCTAATTTTGATTGTACAGAAACCTGCCCGCCGTGGGCTTCCACAATAGACTGCACATAGGATAACCCTAGTCCGAAGCCCTTCACATCGTGAAGGTTGCCGGTGGGGGCGCGGTAAAACTTGTCAAATACTTTGTTTTGCACTTCCCGGCTCATACCCATGCCCTGATCCTGCACTTCAATCACCAATCCGTTGCGGATGCTTTTGGTCCGAAGCGTTACCTGGGGGGCTTCGGGAGAGTACTTATTAGCATTATCGATCAGGTTAGTCAGTACGTTAGATAGATGGTGCGGATCGGCACAAACCGTTGGTCGGTCAGCCAGTAGCTCCGTATTGAGTACGCCTTCTCTTTTGTTAATAGCCGGGGTAGCATTTTTTTCAACTTTCCAGATAAGTTCGTGCACATTTACTTCTTCCTTTTTCAGGGTGTAATCTTTCTTATCCAGTGAAGCAATTTGGAGCACTCGTTCTACCTGCGAACCCAATCGGGTATTTTCCTCTTTAATAATCCCCAGGTACCGCTGCAAAATATTAGGGTTTTGCGCCATCTGCTCGTCCTGAAGGGCTTCTACCGCCAGCGAAACAGTAGAGATAGGAGTCTTCAGTTCGTGGGTCATATTATTGATAAAGTCAGTTTTCATATCGGACAATTTCTTCTGCCGAAAGATGGTACTGATGGCATAGAAAAAGCAGTACACCACAATACCAGTAAACAA